>PLBM01000008.1 GCA_003134515.1 Acidimicrobiaceae bacterium
ACCCCTCCCGAGGTTGGGGCGAATTGGGTCATCATCCCGTAGGCGATGCCGGCCAGCGCCACCGTGGCGAACGCGATAGCCGCGGCGATGCCAAAGACGTGTCGGTAGTTCGCTCCGCTGAGCTGCGCCGCTTCGCGGTCGTCGGCGACCGCGCGGATCAGGCGCCCCAGACCCGTACGGGACAAGAAGAGCTGGAGCAACGCCAACACCAACACGGCCACACCGAGGACGGTGAGCGACACGTAGGAGATGTAGACGATCGAGGTGGGGTGCCACGACTGAGAGATGAGCGAGCCGATGTTAACGACTTGGCCGTTCGCCGAGTAGATCTCGAGCAGAAGGTTCTCGATCACGACCGAGAGGCCAAAGGTCACGAGCAGCGTGGTGAAGGGGTCGCGGTCGATGCTCTTTTGGATCAACGTGCGCTGGACGAGATAGCCAATCAGCCCGAACAGGGGCACGACGACGAGGAACGCCCACACCTCGGGCAAGCGCAGATGCGGCGTCAAGAAGACCGCGACGTAAGCCGCTACGACCGCGATGTCGCCGTGGGCGAGGTTGATGACCTTTAAAACGCCGAACATCAACGAGAGCCCGCAGGCGAACAACGCGTAGAACCCTCCAATGAGGACGCCCTGGATGACGACGTTGGTCCACGTCATGGCACCACCGGCCCGGGAGGCGGCGTAGTCGAGAGTTCAGCACCGAAGTACGCGTGATCAATCTGCTCTGACGTCAGGTCAGCCGGCACCCCGGTCAGCGAGGTTCGCCCTTCCAGCAGGCAGTGGACCCGATTGGCCACCGCCACGCCCTGGGCGACGTCTTGCTCGACGATCAAGATACTCACCCCGCGCGCGACGATCTCGGGCACCAGGGCGTAGATCCGCTCAATCACGATCGGGGCCAATCCCAGGGATAACTCGTCGAGAAGCAGGATGCGGGGATTGGCGACCAGCGCGCGACCGATGGCCACCGCTTGTTGCTCGCCGCCGGAGAGCTGCCCCGCGCGCTGACGGCGACGTGCGGGCATCCAGTCGAAGAGCTCGTAGATCCGATCGATCGTGAAGGGCCCTTTCCTTGCGTGGTACGCGCCTACCCGCAGGTTCTCCTCCAACGTCATTGACGAGAACAGCCGCCGACCCTCAGGGACGAGGGAGATCCCCATCTGCACCCGCCCATGCGGGGACATCTTCGCCAAGACTCGCCCGTTGACGGCGATCGTGCCCGAGGTCTCGCGGTGCAGACCGGCGATAGTGCGCAACAACGTCGACTTGCCGGCGCCGTTGGCGCCGATCATGGCGAGGACTTCACCCTCGTTCAGGGTGAACGAAACGTCGTCAACGGCCTTGAGCTGACCGTGGTGCACCACGACGCTGCGAACATCGAGGAGTGCCTCGCTCATGTGGGAAGCACTTCGTTGATTATCTTGCCGCCCATGTAAACCGCGCGCACGGCGTCCGACGCCAAGACCTCACGGGGCTCCCCGTCCGCGACGATCGACCCCGCAGCCAAGCACACGAGTCGATCCACCGTCGAGAGCAGAGCACGGACTACGTGCTCGATCCACACGACTGCGATGCCCTCGGTCTTGAGCTCCCGCACGATCGCCGTCAGCTCGTTCACCTCGAGGTCGGTCAGTCCACCGGCGATCTCGTCGAGAAGCACGACGCGCGGACCCGACGCCAGCGCGCGGGCCAGCTCCAGACGCTTGCGGTGCAGCAGAGTCAGCTCGCCGGCGGGTCGGTTGGCGTAGTCGGCCAGGCCGGTACGCTCCAGGGCTTCGTAAGCCTGGGCGTGGCTTCGCCGACCCATCAATCGGGCACCCTGTTGGGCCGCGACGAGTGCGTTTTCGAATACGGTCATGTGCTCAAAGGGGCGCGGCACCTGATACGTCCGACCGATCCCGGCCTTGGCGCGCTTGGCGGGCGCGAGATGTGACAGGTTGACGCGGTCAAAGAAGATCGCGCCCGCGTCGGGGCGGATGTCGCCCGAGACCATGGCGAACAGCGACGTCTTGCCCGCACCGTTCGGTCCGACGATGCCCACGGCGTCGCCCGCCGCGATCTCGAGGGAGATCCGCTCCGCCACCACCACCTGGCCGAACTTCTTAGAGACGTCGACCAGCTGAAGCAACGCCACGGGAACCTCAGTTAGGCGTTGGTCGGCTCAAGAGTCCCATTGAGCGGCACGTGCTTGTTCAAAGAGTTGTCAACGACCCATTGCGACCAGGCGTACTTCTTATGACCCACCAGGTCCTTCGAGCCGGGCTTCCATTGGACGCCTACGGGCATGATCATCCCAATCCCCTTGGCCGGACTGGCGACCATCGGGTTGGAACTCTTCAGGTCCATGTTGATCGGGCCGCACATGCCGTTGTAGTTCACCCTCTGGAGCGCGTGAGCCACCGACAGCCGGTTGTGCGGGTTGGTCACTTTCTTGAGCGCCTGAATGGCGATCTCGAACAGTGAGTACGTCGAGCCCATCGACTGTACCCACTGGCCGTGGCCCTGGGATTGGTAGGCCGCGCAGAACGCGTTGGCGCTCTGGCCCGTCAGGGACGACTTGTAGGGCGAGTACGGAGTGAACCACGCGTCGGTCGCGATGTTGTTCGACAGGCTACCTAGCGCGTAAGCGTCGGTTGGGAACAGCATCACCTTGGCTACCGTCGCCAGTTTCGGGTTGTAGTTCTGCTGGGACGCCTGAGTCCAGAATGACTGGAAGTCGGGCGGCAGCGGACAGTTGATGAAAATGTCGCAGTTCGCTCCGCCCTTCCCGCCGGTCTTGAACAACTGGATCATTGACGTGTAGTCCGTCGTGAGGTCGGTGTACGCGCCACCGTCGACGAAGTTGAAACCGCCGGCGGGATAGATCGCCCCGACAGTCGGGGGGAACGCCGCGCGAAAGGCGTTGCCGTCCGCGTCGTTCGGGAACATCTCCGCCACGTTGGAGTTGCACTTGACCATCTTCTGGACACGTTGCCACATCGGCACGAAGCAGCCGACGAACTGGGGAACCCCAAAGAAGAACATCGAGTTGTAGATCGGTCCGGTTCCCGCCGCGCCGCCTTGAGGCGAGATGGAGGCGCCGGCGAAGCCGCCCCACCAGGCCTCCCACGGAACGACCGTCGACAAACACGGCACCTTGTACTGCTCGCAGGTGGTCGCGACCGGGATGGTGGTCTCGGGAGCGGAACTCGTGAGAATCAAGTCGGCCCCCGCGTTGATCAGCTGCTGGGTCACCTGCACCGCGACGTTGGGCTGAGACTGCGTGTCCTTCTCGATGATCTCAATCTTGTAGTGGGTCTTTCCGATTGTGATTCCCTTGGCGTAGTAACTAGATTTTTTGATCTGGGCGATCACGAACGCGTCCGGTCCGGCGAAGTCGGCGAGCGCACCGGTGCGCGGCGAGACGTAGCCGATCTTGATCGTGCCCGACTTGGTGGCCGCGTGAGCGACGGAGACGTCAGCGAGCGTCGCCAGAGCCCCCGATGCGGCCATGGCGGCGAAGGCCTGAATCCCCAGTCGCCGTCCGAACTCGAACGTTTGCCAACTGGAGAACTCGCTCGGCGTCGCAGACTTACTGTCCTCAGTCATCATTTACCCCCCTAAAGAATGGTTGAGTGATTCTTAACACACCGTTTGGTACATTAGGACAACATTTGTTAAAAACTTTTCCCGCCAGTGGCCCGGCTAGGACGACAGCGCCTCTTCGGTCATCACGGCGAGCAGCCGCCGCGCGGCCAGTCCCCCGCGATCGATCTTGATGCTGACCTCGTTGAGCTCCGGCGCGCTCTGCGCGCGGGCCTGAAGAACGTTCAGCGCGTCGACGTCTTCCTGGACGACCCCCGTCTGCACCTTGGCCAGAAACGCGTCGATCTCCCGATCACCCACGCAGAAATCTCGCGCCAGCGCCCAGAAGTCGTGGACGCGGCCCTCGGTGGCGGGCGTCAGACCGTAGAGGATCTTCATGTGGAAGGCGTGGCCGTCGGAGCCATCGGGCAACGGCGGACGTCCCACGGGGCTGATGCGCGCGTGCAAGAGGTAGAAGCCCGGCGGTGAATAGTCAACGTCCTGCCACCGGTCGACGTGGCCGTCCAAGCCCGTAGTGCGCGAATAGAAGGGTGGACAGACGACGTCGTTCATATGCCGAAAGACCCGCACGACCCGCGCGTCCTCGTCGACCTCGACTTCGATCGGGGTCGTCGCGACCTCCGGCGTCCCGATGGATCCGCTGTGCAGGTACGTCTCGTGCGAGAGGTCGAGCAAGTTGTCGACGAGTAGGTCGAACGAGGCGTCGATCGTTGCGACGCCCGCGACGCACGACCAGACGTCGGCGTCGGCGAGCCACGGGGCATCGGGAAGGGCCGACTCGTCCGCCTCGCCACGACCCATCCAGATCCACACCCACGGACCGCGCTCGCGCAACGGATACATGCGCACGGCTAGCCGACTCGGGATGCGGTCCTGGCCGGGCACGGCAACGCACGTTCCAGAGCAGTCGTAGGTGAAGCCGTGGTAGCCGCAGACCAACTTTTCACCCACCACCGTACCGAGCGAGAGCGGATACCCGCGGTGCGGACACTGGTCCGCGAGCGCGACAACCTCGCCGGACGTGACGCGATACATCGCCACGTGCTCACCCAGGATCTGACGAGTGATGGGCTTCGCGGTGAGCTCGGAACTGAGAGCTGCGACGTACCAGTGATCGCGTAGAAACATGGTCCCCCCGACTTCGACGACGCAGACCCGCCGCTCACCACACGACACGCGGGTGGTGGCGAGTGTGCGAAGAGTACCAGAACTGTGATAAGCACACAGGCAACTTTGTACTAGGAGGTACATTATGTCGTTCCTCGATGGCGCGAGCTGGCAGGGCAATATCTCGGTGGGCGGGTGGCGGCCGGGTGGCGCCGGCGACGCCGCAGTGATTGAGCCGGCCACGGGCGAGACCTTGGCGCGCGTCGGTCGTGCGAGCGTGGGCGACGTGGCGGTGGCGGCGCAGACGGCCGTCGATGCCCAAGTCGCCTGGGCGGCACTCCCCTTCACCGCGCGGACTGCGATCCTGCGCAAGGCCGGCCAACTCTTCAACGATCACGCGGCCGAATTGGCCGAGTGGATCGTGCGCGAGTCCGGGGGCATCCAAGCCAAGGCCGACCTCGAGTTGCACGTGGCCGCCGAGGAGTGCTTCGAGGCGGCGGCGGCGGCCTCGCACCCCACTGGGTCGATCCTGCGCAGCGAGATGCCGCGCCTCAGCTTCTCGCGACGCATCCCCGTCGGTGTGGTGGGCGTCATCGCGCCCTTCAACTTCCCCCTGATCCTCTCGATCCGTTCGGTCGCGCCGGCGCTCGCCCTCGGCAACGCCGTTTTGCTCAAGCCCGACCCGCGCACCGCGCTCTGCGGCGGCGTCGTCTTGGCTCGCGTCTTCGAAGAGGCCGGGCTGCCGTCGGGACTCCTCGGTCTGTTGCCGGGGGGCGTGGACGTCGGCGAGGCGATCATCACCGACCCGCGGGTGCGGGTGATTGCCTTCACCGGCTCCACCGCCGCCGGACGCACGGTCGGCGCCCTGGGCGCTCAACATCTCAAGCGGGTTCACCTCGAGTTGGGCGGCAACTCCGCGCTGATCGTGATGGGCGACGTCGACCTTGAGAGGGCCGTCTCAGTCGGGGCATTCGGATCGTTCCTGCACCAGGGCCAGATCTGCATGACGACTGGGCGCCACATCGTCGATGCCTCGATCGCCGGCGACTACGCCAGCCTTCTGGCCGAGCACGCCGACCACTTGCCGGTCGGTGACCCCAAGAGTGGTCAGGTGGCGCTAGGTCCGCTCATCGATGAGAAGCAACGCGACCGGGTCCACTCGATGGTGACCGAGACGGTCGCCGCGGGCGCGACCCTTAAGGCCGGCGGCACGTACGACGGACTGTTCTACCGTCCAACGGTCCTGGCCGACGTACCCACGTCATCACCCGCGTACTGTGAGGAGGTCTTCGGCCCCGTCGCGCCGGTCGTCAGCTACTCATCGCTCGACGAAGCCGTGGCGCTGGCCTCCGCCAGCCCCTACGGGCTCTCGCTCGGCATCCTCTCGGGCGACGGGTTGCGCGCGCTCGAGCTGGCCAGCCGGATCCCATCCGGAGCCATTCACATCAACGATCAGACCGTCGCTGACGAGGCGGTCATCCCCTTTGGCGGTACCGGGATCTCGGGCAACGGTTCACGGATGGGCGGCCTGGCCAACCTCGACGCCTACACCGAGACCCAGTGGGTCACCGCACAAGCCGACCTGCCCTCCTACCCCTTCTAGAGGCTGTTGAGGTCGACGTAGTTGCGCGCGAGAACGGTCGACGCCTCGCGCGTGCGCGCCGCCTGGCGTAGCCGCGCGAGCTGGACACCGTTTTCGAACCCGTCGCCGACAACGGGATGCAGCATTTGGGTCATGTAGTTGGAGAACTCCTCGGCGCGCCACACGCGCTCGAGGCACGTAGCGGAGTACGCGTCAAGCAGGGCGTCGCCCTCGCCGAGGAAATGAGCGCGCATCGCGGCGAAGAGTACGCGCACGTCGGCCAGCGCGAGGTTCATGCCCTTGGCACCCGTGGGCGGGACAATGTGCGCGGCGTCGCCGGCGAGGAACAAGCGTCCGTGGCGCATCGGCTCGATGACGATGCTGCGCATGGCCGTGATGCCTCGGTCGAGAATGGGCCCACGCACGACTTCGGGCTGCTCGTCGGTCGCCAGGCGCAGGCCGATCTCCTCCCAAATCCGTTCGTCGGGCCACTGGTCCAGCGAGTCGTGAGGACTCACGCCCAAGTAGAGGCGGCTCACCGTGGGCGACCGCATCGAGTACAAGACAAAGCCCCGCTCGTGTCGTCCGTAGATCAGCTCCTCGGTCGCCGGCGGGGCCTCGGCGAGAATACCGAGCCACGAAAACGGGTACGTGCGCTCGTGACGGCGCACGACATCGGAGGGCAAGGCCCGATGCGAGGCGCCGAAGGAGCCGTCGCACCCCGCGACGAAGTCGCACCACACCCGGACCGGACCGGCGGGCCCGGTCGCGTCGACGAACGCCCGATTGTCCGTGAGGTCGCCCAGTGACGTCACGTCGCTGTCGAAGAGCAGCGGTGCGCCCGACTTCACCCGTAGCGCGACTAGATCCTTGACCACTTCTTGTTGACCGTAGACCGTGATGGAGCGCCCATCGGCGAGTTCACTCAGCGGGATCCGGTGCGATTGCCGGTCGAATCGAAACTCAACTCCGTGGTGGACGAGTCCCTCCCGGCGCATGCGCTCACCCGCGCCCGCCTCCTCAATCAGATTGGCGATGCCGAACTCGATGACACCGGCGCGCACGCGTCGCTCCACGTACTCGCGGCTGCGCTGCTCTAGGACCACGGTGTCGATTCCCTCACGAGAGAGCAGTTGGCCGAGCAACAGACCTGCGGGTCCGGCCCCGACAATCGCGACCTGCGTGCGGATCTCCTCCACGCCCCCCCTTGGCCCGGCACCACCGCTCGTCGACACCGCGAAATGTGTGGCGGCCACGAATTGGTAGTGTACTATTCAGTTAATTAGACCCTACTGCACGTCTCGGCGGCCCTTCGACGGGTTTCACTGGACGGTCGAAAGGATCGCATGGTCGTAGTCGTTCGCAACACGCCGCGAGCCGATGGGGACGTCGTCGACGCGCTCGGGCGTCTTGGCGTGGCGACGGTCCACGAGGCCCAGGGGCGCATCGGACTGCTCGCGCCCCGCCTGCGTCCCATCTTCCGTCCCGCGCGCGTGGCGGGCACAGCGCTCACGTGCGAGGTAGCGCCGGGCGACAACTGGTCAATCCACGTGGCGGTCGAGATGGCGCGACCAGGTGACGTCCTCGTCGTGACGCCCACGAGCCCCTGCGACGACGGCTACTTCGGCGAGTTACTGGCGACCAGCCTCGTGGCCCACGGAGTGCGAGGACTGGTGATAGACGCCGGCGTGCGCGACGTGACCGACCTGACCGAAATGAGGTTCCCGGTGTGGTCAAAGACCATCAGCGCCCAGGGCACCGTTAAGGAGACCCCCGGGAACGTCCAGACACCGATCGTCTGCGCCGGTGCGTACGTCGAACCCGGTGACGTGATCGTGGCCGACGACGACGGCGTCGTGGTCGTGCGCCGACTAGACGCCGCCGAGGTCCTGGCCGCCGCTCGCGCGCGGGTGGAGAACGAGGCCGAGAAGCGTGGCCGCCTGGCCGGTGGTGAGTTGGGTCTCGACATGTACGCGATGCGCGAGAAGCTCGCCCAACGCGGACTGCGCTACGAGGAGTCCCCGTTCGCGTGAGCGCCCAGAGAGCGATCCGGTGCTCGGTGATCCGAGGGGGCACCTCCAAGGGCCTCTACTTCCGGGCGGAGGACCTGCCCCGCGACGTGGCGACCCGAGACCGGGTGCTCCTGTCGGCGATGGGCTCGCCGGACATCCGCGAGATCGACGGCATGGGTGGCGGCCACCCCCTCACGTCCAAGGTCGCTGTAGTGCAGCGCTCGCGACGCGCCGACGCCGACGTCGACTACCTCTTCTTGCAGGTCTGGCCCGATCGGGCCGAAGTCGCCGACAATCAGAACTGCGGCAACTTGCTGGCCGGGGTCGGTCCCTTCGCCCTCGAAGAGGGGCTGATCGGTCCGGACGGCGACGAGACGTCCGTAAGAATCTGGATGGAGAACACCGAGACCATCGCGGTCGCCCGGGTCCAGACGCCGTCCGGGCGCGTTCGTTACGACGGGGACGCTCGAATCGACGGCGTGCCCGGCACCGCCGCCCCAATTCCGCTCGAGTTCCTCGATGTCGCCGGATCGACCTGCGGGAACCTGCTGCCCACGGGACACGTCGCCGACCGCGTCGCCGGTGTGCAAGTGACGTGCATCGATAACGGGATGCCCGTCGTGTGCGTGCGCGCCGACGACGTCGGCCTGACAGGCTACGAGGAGCCGGCCGAGATCGAGGCCAACGCCTCCGTGTGTGAACTGGTCGAGTCGATCCGCCTCGCCGCGGGTGCCCTTATGAACCTGGGTGACGTGGCGGCAAAGACTGTTCCCAAGGTCAGCTTGCTCGCGCCCGCCAAGGGCGGCGGCGCCCTCAGCACGCGAACGTTCATACCCCGACGGGTCCACGAGGCCATCGGCGTCTTTGGCGCGGTCTCCGTCGCGACGGCCTGCCTCTTGCCAGGATCGGTCGCCAACGTGGTGTCGGGCATCCACGCGTCCGACGGCGAGACCACCCTGGACATCGAGCACCCCACGGGTTACTTCAGCGTCTCACTCCGAACGCGTCACGACGGCGACGGGGTCGTCGTGACGTCGTCGGCGCTCTTGCGCACGGCCCGACTCCTCATGCGCGGCGAGGTCTTCGTCCCTGGCACGGTGTGGGGCGACGAGTGATCATCGACTGCCACGGTCACTTCACGACCGCACCCGATGCCCACGGCCTGTGGCGCGCGGCGCAGGTGGCGGCGTTCGGCGCCGGCGAGCCGTTTCCGGCGTACCCCGTGATCGGCGACGACGAGATCGCCGAGGCGATCGAGACCAATCAGCTACGCCTGTTGCGCGACCGCGGCGCCGACATGACGATCTTCTCGCCGCGGGCGTCAGCGATGGAGCACCACGTGGGCGACCACGCGGTCAGCCTGGCCTGGTCGCGCGCGTGCAACGACCTCATTGCCCGGGTCGTCACCTTGTACCCCGAGACATTCGTCGGTGTCTGCCAACTCCCCCAGTCGCCCGGGGTCCCCATCGAGCAGTCGATCCCCGAGCTCGTGCGCTGCGTCACCGAACTCGGCTTCGTGGGACTCAACCTCAACCCGGACCCGAGCGGCGGCAAGTGGGACTCCCCGCCGCTGACCGACCGTTCGTGGTACCCGCTCTACGAAAAAATGGTCGAATTAGACGTCCCGGCGATGATTCACGTGTCGGCCAGTTGCACCCCCGTCTTTCACACGACCGGCGCGCACTACATCAACGCCGATACCACCGCCTTCATGCAACTGCTCCAGGGTGACCTCTTCGCCGACTTGCCCGAGCTGCGCTTTATCATTCCCCATGGCGGCGGGGCCGTCCCCTATCACTGGGGGCGCTACCGGGGCCTCGCCGACATGCTTGGTCGTCCCGACCTGTCGACGCACTTGATGCGTAATGTCTTTTTCGACACGTGCGTCTATCACGAAGCGGGCATGCGGCTCCTCGCGGAAGTCATCGACGTCGACAACATCCTGTTCGGCTCCGAGATGCTCGGCGCCGTCCGCGGGATCGATCCGACGACCGGCCACCACTTCGACGACACCAAGCGCTACGTCGACGCCCTCGATCTGAACGCCGAACAGCGCCAGCGGATCTACGAAGGAAACGCCCGACGAGTCTTCCCGCGTCTCGACGCCCGCCTGGTGGGACAGGGTCGCTAGCGATGGCCACGTACACCGTCGACAGCGATTGGTTGGCCTTCGATCCCGAGCCGTCGCGTCCAACCTTCGTCTTGCCCAACGGTTCGGTCGACGCGCACTGCCACGTCTTCGGGCCGGGAGACCGTTTCCCGTACTCGCCCACACGCAAGTACACGCCAGCGGACGCCACCAAGGAGGACCTGTTCGCGCTGCGTGACTGGTTGGGGTTCAGCGCCAACGTGATCGTGCAAGGGACCTGTCACGGGTCCGACAACAGCGCGATGATCGACGCGCTCGTCGTCGCCAAGGGCCGTGCCCGAGGCGTGGCGACAGTGGAACCCGGAGTCTCAGCGGCCCAGCTCAACGAGTTACACGACGCTGGCGTGCGCGCCGTGCGCTTCAACTACGTGCGACGCCTGGTTGACCCGGAGCCCGACGAGTACTACCTGCGCATCGTGGAGAAGATCGCCCCGCTCGGGTGGCACGTCGACGTCTACTTCGAGGCCGACGACCTGGCACGCCGGTGGGACTTCTTCACTTCATTGGAAAGCATCGTCGTGGTCGACCACATGGGGCGCCCGGACATCTCTCAGCCGGTCGACGGTCCCGAGTTCGGCCGCTTCCTGCGCCTGATGCGTGAGCATCAGAACATCTGGGCCAAGGTCACGTGTCCCGAACGCCTCAGCCTTTCGGGGCCGCCCGAGTGGTCTGACACCGTGCCCTTCGCACGCCGACTGGTCGAAGAGTTTCCCGATAGGGTCCTTTGGGGAACGGACTGGCCACACCCGAATCTGAAGGAGTACATGCCCGACGACGGCCAGCTCGTCGACGTGATCCCGCGCATCGCGACGACGACCGATCTCCAGCACCGCCTGCTCGTCGATAACCCCACCCGTCTCTTCTGGAAGGAGAACTGAAAGATGCCCGACAACTCCGATCTCGATGACATCCCCGGCACGACGGTCTTCACCGCTGCACTCTCTCACCAGGGATTTCATCTCAACCAGTTCTGCATGAGTCTAAAGGACCCGCAGAACAGGTCACGGTTCCTCCGCGGCACCAGGGCCTACCTCGACGAGTGGCCCATGACCGAGCAACAAAAGCAGGCCGTCATCAATCGCGACTACAACGCCATGATTGCCCTCGGCGGCAACATCTACTTCCTCGCCAAGATCTTCGCCACCGACGGGCAGAGCTTTCAGACGGCCGCCGCGTCGATGACCGGAATGACCGTTGAGGAGTACGCCGCCATGATGCTCCACGGCGGGCGCTCGCCCGAGGGGCTTCGTTCGATCCGGGAAGGTCGCTAGCCGTGGCCCGGATCACCGCCGGAGTGACGACCAGCCACGTCCCGGCCATCGGGGCGGCCCTGGATCTCGACAACGACACGACCGAGTACTGGGCCCCCGTTTTCGCCGGCTACAAGTGGTCCCAGGAGTGGATCGCCGAGGAGCGGCCCGACGTCGTCATCCTCGTCTTCAACGATCACGCCAGCGCGTTCTCGCTCGAGATGATCCCCACCTTCGCGATCGGCTGCGCCGACGAGTTCCCCATCGCTGACGAGGGCTTCGGCCCGCGACCGGTGCCCACGGTGCTCGGGCACCCGGGCCTCGCCTGCCACCTGGCCCAGTCCCTGATTCTCGACGAGTTCGACATGACGGTGATCAATCAGATGGCAGTCGACCACGGGCTCTCCGTGCCGATGTCGCTCATGTTCGGGCGCACCGACGCGTGGCCCGTGCGGGTAGTCCCGATCGCGGTCAACGTCGTTCAGTTCCCTCCACCCACCGGCGAGCGGTGCTTCAAGCTCGGCCAGGCGATTCGCCGAGCGGTGCAGAGTTACCCCGAGGACCTCTCGGTGCAAGTATGGGGCACCGGCGGCATGAGCCACCAACTCCAAGGTCCACGGGCCGGGCTGATCAACCAGCCCTTCGACAACGCCTTCCTCGACCACATGACCGGCGACACCTCCTATCTGCGCTCAATCTCGCACATCGAGTACCTGCGCGAGGCCGGATCCGAGGGGATCGAACTGGTGATGTGGCTCGTGATGCGCGGCGCTCTTGGAGAGAACCCCATCGAACTCCAGCGCTTCTACCACGTGCCCGCCTCCAATACCGCGGTCGGTCACCTCGTCCTGACGGCCTCGAAGTAGCCGGTGGCGGACCTGCGCGTCGCCGTCGTCGGGGCGGGAGCCTTCGGCATCAAGCACCTCGACGCCCTGACTCGCATCGCCGACATCGACGTCACTGCCGTGGTGAGCCGCACGCCAGAACAAGCACGCGACGTCGCCGCCAAGTACGACGTTGCCGTGGCCACGACGGATCTCGCCGACGTTCTCGCATCGCCCGACGTGGATGCCGTCATCTTGTGCACGCCGACCCAACTCCACGCCGAGCAGTCCATCGCGGCAATGCGCGCGGGCAAGCACGTCCAAGTCGAAATCCCCCTCGCCGACTCCTGGCGTGACGCTCAGGCCGTGGCCGCGGTCGCGGAGGAGACCGGCCTCGTCTGCATGGTGGGCCACACCCGGCGCTTCAACCCGTCGCATCAGTGGCTGCACCGGCGCATCGTGGATGGCGAGCTCACCATCCAGCAGATGGACGTCCAGACCTACTTCTATCGACGCACGAATACCAACGCCCTCGGACAGCCCCGCAGCTGGGTCGACAACCTCCTGTGGCATCACGCCGCACACACCATCGATCTCTTCGCTTATCAGACCGCTGAGCCGGTGAGTGTGGCGAGCGTCCTCGCCGGACCACCCGACCCACAGTTGGGCATCCCCATGGACATGTCGATCCAACTGAGAACGGCGTCGGGCGCCCTGTGCACCTTGTCGCTCAGTTTCAACAACGACGGTCCCCTGGGGACGTTCTTCCGCTACATCTGCGACAACGGAACCTTCGTCGCGCGCTACGACGATCTTCTCACGGGCCACAACGAACCAATCGACGTCTCGTCGGTCGCGGTCTCGAGTGACGGCATCGAACTCCAGGACCGCGAGTTCGTCCGGGCGCTGCGAGATGGCGATGAGCCCAACGCGTCCATCAGGTCGGTCATGGGTTGCTACCGAGTCCTCGGCGCACTTCAAGAGCAGCTCGACGCCGCTCGATGAGCGCCTACGAGGCGAGCGGGCTGGTGAGGTAGTCCACAACCACGTCGCCAATCATGCGCCGATAGGCGGCTCGTCGACGCGGCTCCACCAGGTTTCGCCCGAAGTTCGCCGCGAAGGTGTAGCGGTTGTTGATCCGAAAGAAGCAAAACGAACTGATCAGCATGTGCATGTCGAGGGCGTCGACGTCGCGGCGAAAGAC
>PLBM01000029.1:0-3983 GCA_003134515.1 Acidimicrobiaceae bacterium
TCGTTGACGGTGACGACGTGCACGCCTTTGCCGGCCAGCGCGTTCAGGTAGACCGGCAACGTCGACACGAGCGTCTTGCCTTCACCGGTCTTCATTTCAGCGATCCATCCAAAGTGCAGAGCCATCCCACCCATCAACTGCACGTCGTAGGGGCGCTGCCCGAGGACTCTCGTGGCGGCCTCTCGCACCACCGCGAATGCCTCGATGAGGAGGTCGTCGAGCGTCTCACCCTCGGCGAGACGCTCGCGAAAGATGTCCGTCTGAGCCCTCAGTTCGGCATCGGTCAGCGCCGCCATCTGCCCGGCGAGCTCGTTGATCGGCCCCACCAGCTCGGCGAGTTGACGCACCCGCTTGCCCTCGCCGGCCTTCAAAATCTTCTGAAATACGCTCATGTCGTGCTTTACCCTACCGGTCGATCCTGAACTACAGCAGGGCTGCGAGTGCTGACCTGGTCTTTGACCCCACACTGGCCTGCGGCGGTGTCCGTGCGTACCGTGGGCAGCTTGCGCTCTCCTACGGTGATGTCGCACACTTCACCGGCTCCCTCGGCGATCACGTTGAACGCTCCGGGGCAGGACTTACTTCTAAACCGCGCCATGCTCAGTGTCAACAAGACACCTTACGTGGGTCGTTTCGCCCGCGACTGGCATCGACTTTCAACCACAGACCACTCGCAGCCCTGTGGCCATTCTAGGCGAAGGTCCCTCTAGGCCCTAGGTCGCACGAGCAAGACAAGTGCGAGACGAAGACTTAAGACGAGCGCCGCCAAGGGCACTAAGACGCGCCGCCAGCCCCGAGCCGTCTGGACCTCAAAGCGCAGGGCGCTTCGATGATGCGCGACGAGCATTGCTCGCGGAGCCCGGGCGCGTGACACTCCCTCGAGGTGGGTCACCGTCGCGTTGCCCGTGGCGGCGACCTCAAAACCGTGCTCTCGCAACTGCCAACACAGCGCCATTTCCTCGGCGAACATGAAGTACCGCTCGTCAAAGCCGCCCACCAACTCAAAGGCCGAACGTCGAACCAGAAAACAGGCGCCCGATACCCAGTCCACGTCGCCGTCACTTCTCGTCGAGCGGTAGCGTGCCGTCGCGGGGTTGCCGGGCCACAGTGGCGCCAACATCGCGTGAAGACCCGCGAGCCAGACGTTCGGAAAGACGCGTTTCGAGGGATAGACCGTGCCATCCGGTCGAAGGATCGTGGGCCCGACGAGCGCGACCGCCGGGTGCGTCTCGAGAAAGTCCACGAGCGCAGCCACCGCACCTTCGTGCACGACCACGTCGGGGTTCGAGACGAGTACGTAGCGCGTTGGGCGGACAAAGGCGACACCGCGATTCGCTCCCCGCCCGTAGCCGAGATTTACCCCCGGCGACACCAACACCACGCCGCGCTCGAGCAGCGAGGAAGGGACCGATCCGACCTCGCCGTTTTCCACCACGACAATTTCACCGACCCCGTTAGCGAGGAGCGAATCCACGCACTCGACCAATACCTGATCGGCGTGATAGTCCACGACCACCGCGGAGACCTCGTGGGAGTCACTCACCTCGCCACGTCCTCGCGACGCGCCCGGTCCACTACCAGACGCGCGACGGCATCTCGCCACACGGGCAGCGGCGCCCAGCTTGAAGCGAACTTCTCCGTGTCGAGGTCGCTTCGCTGGGGGCGAACGGCGAGCGGGGCTGGGGAGAGCTCACTGGTTGAAATCGGTGTCGCGAACTCCTCACCGCGATTCAAAAGGCTCCCGACGTACGCGGCGACCTCAAACCACGTCGTGGCGCCGGAGTTCGCCACGTGCCAGGTACCGCTCGGTCGTTCTCGTACAAGGGTCGCCAGCGCGCGGGCCAGGTCGCTCGCCGCGCTTAGGGTACCCGTTTGGTCGTCCACGAAACGCACGTTGGCGCCTGACAACGCTCGATCGGCGATCACGTGGATGACGTTCTTTCCCCGCACGCCCACGACCCACGACGTGCGAACGATCGTGTCGCGCGACGAGCAACGAAGCTCGCCTTGGCGCTTAGAAGCGCCGTAGACACTGAGGGGATGCGGTTCGTCGTACTCGACGTACGCGCTGCCCTTGGTGCCGTCAAAGACGTAGTCAGTGGATATCGCGATGAAGTGGGCACCGACTTCGCTCGCCGCCAGCGACATCGACTCGGTGCCTTGCTCATTCACTTCAAAACATGCCGCGGCATTTTCTTCGGCACGGTCCACCGCCGTGTAGGCCGCGAGATGCACAATGACGTCAGGTCGAGCGAAGCGAAGTGATCGAGTGACGGCATCGCGGTCCGTGACGTCGAGGTCATGCCGAGTGAGCCCGAGCACCTCGAATTCGTCGTTGGCGACGAACCGACCATCGGGTTGAAATGTTGCGTCACCACCAAGTGGTGTGAGGCCCCGGAGCACGTCCACGAGGTCGAGACCGACTTGACCCCCCGCACCCGTCACCAACACTCGGGTGGGCCGACTCACGTGCTCTCGACCTCACCGTGACGCAGGTGGATCACGTCACCCACACCAAGCGTCTGGATGACACCGTCAACTTCGACGAGGAGTTGCCCGACGGCGTCGACGCCGCGCGCGCGACCGACGACCGTGCCAGTCAGTTGTTCGACGCGAACGGCCTGGCCGATCGTGGCCAGGGCGCGTTCGTACTCTGCTCGTAACGTTCGTCGACCGTCTTCGTTGTCGAGCTGCGCGCGACGGGTCTCGAGCTCTTCGAGGACAAGATCGAGCAGCGCGCGAGGTGCAATCGTCAGACCGCTCTCCAGCAGCACGCTCGTCGAATTCACGCCCTCGGGACCCGGGTAGGTGAGATTAACCCCGAGTCCGACCACGACGGCCAAGTCGGGCTTGGTTCCTACGACTTCCGCGAGTAGTCCGGCGAGCTTGTTCTCCCCGACGACCAAGTCATTGGGCCACTTAAGTTGTGGTCGAACGCCACTGAGGCGTACGAGCGCCGCACGAGTGGCGAGCGCCACGGCCGCCACGACCAGTTGGAGGCCGTCCGCTTCGAGTTGAGGGCGCAGCAGAATCGAGCAGAGCAGTGACGCTCGCGGCGGCGACGACCATTGACGATTGAGGCGTCCACGACCTGAGTGCTGATAGTCGGCGAATACGACGAGACCCTCGCCAATCGCTGCCTTTGCCTGTAATGCCACGTATGAATTGGTCGAGTCGATCTCGTCAAAGTGTTCTACGCGCCAAACCATGGGACTCACACTCAAACATTAGGGTTTAGGAGACGGGTGCTTGAAGATGACTGGCTCAGTACGGAGGTTTGGGTGTTAAGGAAAGTCCTCATCGCCAATCGAGGCGAGATCGCCGTTCGCGTGATCAGGACCTGTCGCGAAATGGGCATCACCACAGTGGCCGTGTATTCGGAACTGGACCGCAACGCCCTGCACGTGCGATTGGCCGACGAGGCCTACGCCCTCGGAGGTCAAACAGTCGCCGAAAGCTATCTCAACACCGACGCAATTTTGGACGTCCTCGAGCGCTCGGGCGCGGACAGCGTGCATCCGGGTTACGGTTTCTTCTCGGAGAACGCCGACTTTGCTCGCGCCATTGTCGCGCGCGGGGTCACCTTCATCGGACCGCCGCCCGAGGCCATGGAAGTCATGGGGGATAAAATCTCCTCGCGTCTCGCGGCCGAGGCGGTGGGCGTGGCCAGCGTGCCTGGTCGTAACCAGGTGCTCAAAAACGCGAAAGAGGTGGTCGCCTTTGGCAAGGAGTTCGGCTGGCCCGTCGCGATAAAGGCCGCCTACGGCGGTGGCGGGCGTGGGATGAAGGTCGTCAACGCACCCGACGAAGCTCCCGCCGCGCTCGAAAGCGCTCAGCGCGAGGCCCAGAGCTATTTCGGACGCGCCGAGTGTTACCTCGAGCGCTACCTCACCTGGCCCCGTCACGTCGAGATGCAAATCCTCGCCGACGCGCACGGCAATACCTTGTGGCTTGGCGAACGCGACTGCTCGGTCCAGCGCCGC
>PLBM01000029.1:4033-4690 GCA_003134515.1 Acidimicrobiaceae bacterium
GAGTTCTACTTTCTCGAGATGAACACACGCCTTCAGGTCGAACACCCCGTCACCGAAATGGTGACGGGACTCGACCTCGTGGAGTGGCAACTTCGTATCGCGGCCGGCGAACGCCTGGACTTTGGTCAAAGGGATGTTCGACCAAGTGGTCACGCCATTGAAATTCGCATCAACGCTGAAGATCCGGCGGATGGGCGGTTCCTTCCCTCCCCCGGGACCATCACCCGGTTCGATCAACCCTCGGGTCCGGGCGTTCGACTCGACGCCGGCTACAGCTCGGGCGATTCAATCTCGCAGTACTACGACAACCTGATTGGCAAACTCATCGTGTGGGCGTCGGATCGAGAAAAGGCCCGTCGACGGATGTTGCGCGCGATTGAGGAGACCACCATTGAAGGCGTGGCGACAACACTCGCCGCGGACGTGGTGATTCTCTCGAGTGAGGAGTTCGTGAACGGCACCCACTCGACCAAGTGGATCGAAACCAGTCTCGACTTCACCACCCTGCCCTCGCCGGTCCAGGCGGCGATCTCGGTGGGCGATGGCCGAGTCCGTAAGGACGTCACCGCGGAGGTCAACGGCCGACGGGTCACCGTCGCCCTCTGGGTTCCTGAGTCCGACGACGACTTGCCCGCACGTCCCCAGAGCACCGCCGCC
>PLBM01000029.1:4699-4822 GCA_003134515.1 Acidimicrobiaceae bacterium
ACGGTCGTCATTCTCGAAGCAATGAAAATGGAGAACCTGGTGAACGCGGAGCGGTCGGGCGTCGTCAGAGCAATCAACGTCGCGACGGGAGATTCCGTCAGCGCCGGTGACGTCGTCGTGGTG
>PLBM01000027.1 GCA_003134515.1 Acidimicrobiaceae bacterium
GTGTCGTTGGACTCGTCCACGAAGAGAACTGCGTCGGTGACGCCTTTGCGCCACAGGACATTGAGACCTTGGGTGACCATCACGCGGCCGAGGTGACGCCCTTGGAAGTCGGGGTGCACCGAGGCAACGTAGATCTCGCCGAATCGATCGGGGTGAAGTTCGTGCACCTTGGTCCAGCACGACGCGGCGATCCTGCCGTCGATCTCCAGGAGTAGGAATCCCGAGGGGTCGAACCAGGGTTCGTGCGTGCGGGCGTCGAGATCGGCGAGTTGCCACGCGCCTTGCTCAGGATGGTGAGCAAATGCGGCATTGTTCTGCTCGAGCCACGTGTTCTCGTCGCGGTGGGTTTCAAAGTTGCGAAGGACCGCTCCATTGGGCACGTCTTCGACAGCGACGGGCAGTCTGACCCGCAGCAGCTCGAGCATGCGGATGACCTTGCCGTGGGCGTAGCGATTCGACTGCGGGCCCCGCGTCCACCAATCGACGACCCCGTGCGCGGCCAAGAGATCGCTCAGTAGCTCTTGGTCGAACTCGCCGCCGCACATTTCCACGGTGGCGTGTTCGTCACCGTTTGACATGGCGTACTTGGTGAGGCTTTCGCCCTCGTAATAGAGCCAGTGCTGGGCTCGCCATCCGTGCACCACGGTTCGCCGACGGCCTTCGTCAATGGCCTCACGTCCGAGCAGCGACTCGGTGCGATTCAACAAGTTGAGAACATCGAGGCGCTGTTGTGGCGACAGGGAGAGTACGTACCACCACGTAGAGGCCATAGCCGAACACTACCGGTGGGTCCTACTGGGTCCTTCCGGCGACGCGAGTAAGTCGGCGCAACAACGCGCCCACCGTGCGTTCGGCTTCGACGAGTTCGCTGAAGATCTCGGGCGGCATGGTGCTGCCCTCGGACTCGACGAGGGTAGTAATGCGCGTCGATAACTCCGTCATCGTGGAGGTGATGGTGTTGAGTTCGGTCTGCATGCTCATTGGTGGACACCCCTAGGGCAACGGCAAGTTTCCTTGCATTGGCGCATACTGTAATAGCCAATGAGTGAACTGGTGAACGACGCGGGCGCGAAAGTGCTCGAGTGGTCAGTAATTGAGGCTCGGGGGCCGGAGTCGGAGTCTTTTCTCCAGGGCCAGTTGAGTCAAGACCTGACGAGCTTGGAGGCACGCGGCGCGTGGGCGCTACTGCTCGCACCCGACAGCGTGATCATCACGACGTGCTTCGTGACGCGCGTGGACGACGGCTTCGACATGGTGGTTCCACGCGAACTGGCCGACGACGCCGCGACGAGACTTCGGCGCTTCCTTCTTCGAACGAAATGCACGCTGGAGATTGGCGAAGTGGACGAGGGGCCCTTCGCCACTTTGAGCGAACAAATCGACGCCGCGTGGCCCGGACCTCACGAGTTTGCTGCAGGTCTGGCGCCCCATAGCTTTGGCCGTTCCTTTGTCGACGCCACGATCTCGTTTCAAAAGGGCTGCTTCACCGGTCAAGAACTCGTGGCCCGCCTCGACGCGAGAGGCTCGAGCGTGCCGTGGCGATTCGTGCGCGTGAGTGGCCCGAGTCGTGCGCAGGTTGACCAGGTGTTGAAGTCCAAGGGCCCGGCCGGTCCCCAGGGCGTGACGAGCGAACGGATCCGAGACGAGCATTTCGAGGGCCTTGGTATTGCGCACCGGTCACTGTTGAGCGCGCCACGTGACGAGAGCAACGGCGAGGTGACCGTTGACGAGGTTGGCTAAGGGCCGTTGATTGACGTGAGTAACGTACAACGCATGGAGATGGAACGTGCGCCTCACCACTGAGGGCCTCTTTATAATGATCTCCGGCGTCACCTCCGAGGAAGACGCGCTCTTTTCGATCGGGCTCGGTGCCAGTGCCGTGGGCTTTGACTTCGCGCTGACGGAACGACAGATCTCGGTAAACGCGGCGCACGACATCGTGCGCCGGCTTCCCCAGGGCGCGGTGTCGGTGGGGGTCTTTCGAAACGAAATGCCGCAGCGAATCGTTGAAATTGCCAATACCCTCGGACTGAGCGCCGTGCAGATTGAAGGGCCCATCACGACCGGGGAACTCAGTTACGTCGCCGAGCGGGTGAACACGATCTTGCGTATGGTGCCCGAAGGTACCGAACTGCTCGCGCTGAGCGGCGGTGCAGACTACTTGGTCTTGCCCGAGGTGGATGAGCAGGCGGCGCTGGTTGACTCGCTGGAACTCTTTTTGGACTCGGGTCAACGGGTGCCGCTGATTGCCTCGGGTGGACTCGACGTGTCGAGCGTGGTGGACGTCGTGCAGAACTTTCCGGTCTTTGGCGTCGACGTACGAGCGGGCGTCGAGATTGCGCCGGGCGTAAAGGACCCGGTGCTACTCGGTCAGTTCATCGCCAACGCCCGTTGGGCGTACGACAACGCGTACGTCGAGCGCCACTTCGACGAGTGGACGCTTTAGTTAGGTCACCACGCGGCGAAAGATGACACTCCCGTTGTGACCGCCAAAACCAAACGAGTTTGACAGTACGACGTTGACTTCGGCCGGTCGCGGCGCGCCGATGACGACGTCGAGTCCGATGGCCGGATCGACTTTGGTGGTGCCGGCGGTCGGGGGGATCACTTGGTGTTGCAACGTGAGTACCGAGACGACGCCTTCGAGCGCGCCGGCGGCGGCCAATGAGTGGCCGAGGTGTCCCTTGATCGAGGTCACCGGCGGAGCGTCGCGGCCAAATACCTGGCGCACGGCGACGGACTCGGCCAAGTCATTCAACTGAGTCGAGGTCCCGTGGGCGTTGATGTGTGACACGTCGCTCGCGCTGAGTTCGGCGTCGGCGAGGGCGAGCTCCATGCAGCGGATCGCGCCTCGAGCGACGGGATCGGGCGCGGTGATGTGATACGCGTCGGCCGTCGAGGCGGCGCCTAACACTTCGGCCAATATCGTGGCGCCGCGCGCCAGTGCGTGATCCCACTCTTCGAGGATCAAGATCCCGGCGCCTTCGCCCATGACAAAACCGTCACGGTCGACGTCAAAGGGCCGAGAGAGATCTTCGTTCGACAGTGCAGTCATATTGCGAAAGCCGGCTTTGGCGATTTGCACCATGACTGCTTCGGCGCCTCCAGCGACGGCGACTGAACACCTTCCCGAGGCCACCAGCCGTGCGGCGTTGCCGATGGCGTGCGTGCCGGCCGCGCACGCGGTCGTCACTGTCTCACAGGGGCCGCCGAGACCGAATCGCATCGACACGGCTGCGGTGGCGGCGTTGGGCATCATCATCGGCACTAAGAACGGCGACACTCGATCGGGTCCCTTTTGGGCAAGTACCACGTCTTGTTCCAGCACCGACTGAAGACCGCCAATACCGGTCGTGACGATACTGCCCGCGTCGTCGAGTGGCCCGCTCAGGCCACTTTGGCACCACGCCTCGTCGGCGGCCACGAGCGCGTAGAGCGCGAAGGGGTCGAGTCGGCGAAGTTCCTTGGGCCCTCCGAGATGCGAGGTGTCAAACGCGCCGATTCGCATCGACGTTGGAGCGGTGGCGGTGGCGAGGGCGTGCCACAACGCTGGAACGCCGACACCCGCGCACGTGAGTGCGCCTAGTCCCGTGACGGCTACCCGGCGCCCCCGCACCGGCCCCGAAGGAGTGACCGCAACGAGCACTACAGCTTGGCGTAGATCAGCTCGAAGGCCTCGCCGACGGTCTTGATCTCCTTGAGCTCGTCTTCGGCGACTTCAATGTCGAAGGTCTCTTCGAGCGCCATCACGAGCTCGACGAGGTCAAGGCTGTCCGCGCCGAGGTCGTCACCGAAGGATGCTTCGAGCGTGACCTGTGCGGGGTCGACGGCCAACACCTCGACGGTGTCCTCGGTAAATTTGGCGAAAGCTTGGTTGCGATCCATGGAGTTACCCCTTCAATCTGTCGCTCTATCGTACTCAATGACTTCGCGGGGCGAGCACCTTAGTGGCCGAGCGAGAGACCTCCATCGACGGTGATGGTCGCCCCAGTGATATAACGAGCACGGTTACTGGCGAGGAACCCGACAACACCAGCAATATCGGACGGCTGACCGACGTGCCCCAAAGGAATCATCGCGGCCATCGCCTCTTTCGCGTCGCCGAGCTCACTGGTCATTTCGGTGTCGATCAAGCCCGGCGCCACGACGTTGACCGTGACTGATCGCGAAGCCAACTCCTTGGCGAGCGAGCGGGCGAGACCGACGAGTCCGGCTTTGGCGGCGGCGTAGTTGGCTTGACCGGCCACTCCGATAAAGGGCGAGACCGAGCCGATAAAGATGATCGATCCCGATCGCGCGCGCACCATCGAGGCCATCGCGGCCCGCGCGGTGTAAAACGCGCCGTCGAGATTCGTGCTCAGCACCTCGCGCCACTGTTCGTCAGACATTCGAAGCGCCAGGCCGTCGTGGGTGACGCCCGCGTTGACGACCACCACGTCGACGGGGCCAAACTCCTCTACGGCGGCCTTCACCGCCTGGTTTACTGCCGCGGAGTCTGCGACATCCACGGCAAAGGACTTCGCACAGCCCGCGGGCGCCCCGGTCGATCGTGAAAGGGTGACGACGGTGTCGCCCTCCTCGATGAAGTACTCGGCGATGGCCGCGCCAATGCCGCGACTGGCTCCGGTGACGATGACGTGACGACTCATGGTGCGATCTCCTGTAACTCGTGAAGGGTGATGGGGGCGTACTGCTGGTCAAAGGTTCGAATCCGCTTGGTGAGCCCGCTCAAGACACCGCTCGGGGGCATCTCCACGCTGACGCGCACGCCCTCGGGCAGTCGCAACGTGGCGTCGAGGAACTCGACCGGCGAGGTGAGTTGGCGGCGCAGAAGTTCCTGCCATTCTTCAGCATTGGTATGCACCTGCGCGTCGACGTTAGAGATGAGGATTGCCTCGGTCGTGCCCCACGTCGTGTGACGAAGCGCCTCGTCGAACTCCTCTTGGGCGGGCGCCATCAAAGGAGAGTGAAACGCCCCGCCCACGTTAAGCGGCGTCGCCCGACGCCACCCGAGGTCGCGGTGGCGAAGCAAAAGATCGTCCAACCCCGATCTCGTACCGCTCAAAACGATCTGTCCGGTGCCGTTCACGTTGGCGATCCACACATTCTCGAGTCCTCTTAACGCTTCGAAGGAACCGTCGTCCCCACCCATCAGGGCGACCATCGAACCGGCCCGAGCGTTGGCCGCGCGAGCCATCGCCGCGCCTCGCACTCCGATGAGTCGAGCTCCCTCTTCGAGCGTAAGAAGGCCCGAAGCGACGAGAGCGGAGAATTCGCCGAGGCTGTGACCTAGGAGATACCGAGGGCGCACACCTAAATCGAGCAGCTCGTGGTAACCCACGAGCGATAAGGCGAAAGTAGCGAGCTGCGCCCGATCGGTGCGCACAACCTCAGCGTCGCTCGCGCTTAAGAGAAGTGCCGCGACGTCAACCTCAGTAACCTGGCCGACGCGTTCAACAATGTCCCAGTGACTCGATGTTCGCCAAGCGGCGCCCGCGCCGCTGCTGATCGAGCCTTGACCGGGAAAGAGGGCGACGACGTCGTCGCGAAAGCTAAGGGTCGCGTCGTCAACCATGTTCCCAAAGTAACAGTGCCCGGAGTGGGACTCGAACCCACACACCCTCTCGAGCAAAGGCTTTTGAGGCCTCCGCGTCTGCCAATTCCGCCATCCGGGCTGCGGCGACCACGGTAGCAGTAACCGTAAGGTGGCAGAGATGAACGTGAGCCTCTATCGACAAAACGTCGTTCTGGCACGCAGCATCCGAGCGAGTGCGCAAGAACATGACCGTCGCTCGCGACTTTTCCTGCGTCTCGAAGAAGATGGCGTCGCAGGCTACGGCGAGGTGGCGCCCCAGCCCTTCGCCCTTAACGGAGATCCCGGTTGTGACGAGGTCGTTGACGCGGTGAGGGGTTTACTCGTGCAACTCGGGGAGATTGCGGCTCGCGAGAAGGCCCTTCCGTTGTGGAGCCGGGTGGCCCGCTTGAGCGCCGCGACACCGGCGAGCAACGTGGCGACGGCGTTGTTCGAAATGGCTCTGCTCGACCGCGAGCTGCGCTTGGCCGCAAGCTCGATAGGCGAACTCTGGCCGGAAAAATTCAATACGCCCACTCAGGCGACAGTGTCACTTCTTGACGAAAGTGAATGGTCTTTCGACCAATCAGTCGAACGCGTTCGACTGAAGAGCGCTCCGGGCCTGATAAGCGAACAAATGCTCGAACGCCTCTCACGACTGAAGGTCCCCGTGCTGGTGGACTACAACTGCTCGGCCACGACTGACGAGGAGGTACTCGCCCAAGTCAAAGTGATCAGCGACGTCGTCACGATCGCGGCGGTGGAGCAACCCTTCAACGCCGGCAACGTGATCGACCACGCTCGCCTCGCGAGTCGACTCGACGTGCCACTTAGCATCGACGAGGGTGTGCGTTCGATGCGCGACCTGACCCAGATCGCGAACTACCACGCGGCGATGATGGTCTGCGTGAAGCCGGCGCGTGTGGGTGGGCTGGCGAACACTCGCGCCCTGTTCGCGAGGGCGGGCGAACTTGGTATGAAAGCGTACCTCGGGGGATTCTTCGAGTCACCCTACGCTCGGCGGGTTCATCGAGCGCTCGCGCGCGCGTGCGTGAGCGAGCCGAGCGATCTGCTCGCCGTTCAAATCGAACGCAACGGCGACGGTGCGGAGGTAACGATCGTCGAGTCAAGCTTTGGCGTCGAACCGGCGAGCGCGATGCTGAGCGAGGCTGAGCGTCTTTCGGTGTTGTCATAGGTCGCCGTAGAGTGTGGATATGGGACCTCGACTCGTGAAGCGCCGTCTCGATGACGTGCAACGCCAGTTGGCGCAGGCGCGTGAGAGCTTGGCGGTTCTCGAAGAACAGGTCGCGGTGTGGAATGATGCCTTGGACGACGCTCGAATTCGCGCCTTGGTCTCCGAAACGCCCTTGCAGTCCAAGGAATACGAGGAACTCTCGCGCCACGTCATGGTCGCTAACGCTGAGATGAAGCGCCGTTCACTCGACGTAGGCGAACTGCTGACGGCCCGAGACGAGCTCCTTCGAGTGTGGACGCCGAAAGATGAGCATGGATAAACGGGTCGTCATCGCCGACGACGAGTCGATCATCCGCCTCGACCTCAAGGAGATTCTGGAGGGCGACGGCTACCTCGTGGTGGGCGAGGCCGCGCGCGGCGACGACGCATTGGCGATGATCAAAGAGCACGAACCCGATCTCGCGCTCCTCGACATCAAGATGCCGGGTCTCGACGGCATCGAAGTGGCACACGAGCTGAAGGGGTCCAAGACCGTCGTGGTCTTGCTGACCGCCTTTAGCCAGCGCACCCTCATCGAGAGCGCTCGTGATGCTGGCGTGGCGGCCTACTTGGTAAAGCCGTTTCGCAGTAGTGAGATTCTGCCCAAGTTGGCGGCGATTCTGAATCCGGCCGCGAGCGAGCCACTGGTGGCCACCGACGCGCCGAGCGCGGACGACAAGATTGAGACCCGAGAGATCGTCCAACGCGCCAAAGAGATGCTGATGAAAGAGCGCGGTCTGGATGAACCGGCCGCCTTTGAGGTGATTCAACAGTCCGCCATGCGAGCGCGCACAAGAATGCGCGACGTGGCCCAACAAATACTTAAGGGCGAGTTCGTTGACTGACGAACCTCAGGACCAACGGCCACTCTTGCTGTTGGACGGAATGTCGCTGGCCTTTCGAGCGTTCTTCGCGTTGCCGACCGATATCCAGACCTCGTCGGGTCTCGTCACGAACGCGCTGCACGGCTTTGCGTCGATGTTGGTCTCGCTTGTGGGCACCCAGCACCCTCGCGCGGCGGCGGTCGCTTTTGACCTGCCCGGAGGGACCTTTCGCGACGAGTTGACAGAAGATTACAAGGGGGGGCGCGCCGAGACGCCGCCCGAACTCGAACCGCAATTCGAACTGATTCGAACAATGTGTGAGACGTTGCACATACCGGTGCTCGGCGTGCCGAACTTCGAAGCGGACGACGTGTTGGCGACGCTCGCGACCTGGGGGCGAGAGGCACGGGTCCCCGTCGTCGTGGTCTCGGGGGATCGTGACACATTTCAACTGGTGGAGGACCCTTTCATCAAGGTGCTGTACAACCGCCGCGGCGTGTCGGACTACTCGCTCTATGACGAAGCGGGCATCTTCGACCGCTGTGGCATCGAGTCGGCGCGTTATCCCTTACTCGCGGCGCTGCGCGGCGACACCTCAGACAATCTGCCCGGTGTTCCGGGGGTCGGTGAAAAGACCGCGGCGAAGCTTTTCTCGCAATATCGCGACTTCGACGACCTTTACGCTCACCTGGACGCGCTGACCCCCAAGTTAAGAGAGAACCTCGCGAACTTTGAAGAGCGGGCCCGTAATAACGAGATACTCATGCGTTTAGTTCGAGATGTGCCCCTCGACGTCGAACTTGACGACCTCACGTTGGGCGGCTGGAGCCGCCAAGAAGTGAACGCCTTCTTCGAGCGTTACGAAATGAATTCGATGCGCGCGCGGGTGGTCAAGTTGATCCAGGACGGACTGCTCGGAGAACCGACGGGTGCCATCGAACCTTCGTCGCCCCAAGAGCCGGCCCAAAAGCCACTCACGTTAAAACGCGAGGCGACGTTGGCGGATCTGCTCAAGGACGCCACGAGTCCCGTCGTTGCGTTCAACCATGTGCGCGTGGCTGTGCTGAATGCGTCGTCGGGGGCCCACGTGGTCGTGGACATTGATGAATTTCTCAGCGGCGCGCGAGATCTCGCGTTCGCGGGCCACGACGTCAAGGGTCTTTATCGCGTGGCCGACGAACGCGGCGTGACGCTGGTTGATCCCGCGGACGACTCATCGATCATGGCCTTTTTGGTTGACTCCCTTAGTGGACACTACGAACTCGCGGACGTGGCGAATCGCTTCCTCAACGAACCAATCTCCGACGTACGGCCTTCGCTGTTCAGTGCCTCGAGCGATGAGACCTTGGTGAGTGACGTCCAACTGATCGCGCGACTGCGTGGAGTGCTGCGGGCCGAGATAGATCGCTGGGAACTCAATCGGGTCTACGAAGAGATCGAACTGCCCCTAGTGGCCGTACTGGGGCGCATGGAAGCGCGCGGGATACGCGTCGACGTCGCCATGCTGAGGACCATCGCCGAGGAGTTCAGTACCGAAGCCAAAGAACTTGACGCCGAGATTCAAAAGGTGGCGGGACATGAGTTCAAGGTGAACTCGCCCCAACAGCTGCAATCCGTACTCTTTGACGAACTGGGCCTCACGCACGGCAAGAAGATCAAGTCGGGCTTTTCGACGGACGCCACGAGTCTTGAGGCGATCCAGGACGATCATCGAATCGTGCCACTGATTCTTCGTTATCGAGAGGTGGAGAAGTTGCGCAGTACCTACGGCGCGCCACTGATCGGCGCCGTGGGCGCCGACGGGCGAATTCACGCCACCTTTAATCAGGTCGTGGCGCGCACCGGTCGACTCTCGTCGGAGAATCCGAACTTGCACAACATCCCGGTGCGATCCCTGGAGGGGAGGCGATTGCGTTACGCCTTCGTGCCCAGCGAGGGATGGCTCCTCGCGGTGTCGGACTTCAACCAGATTGAACTGCGCATCCTGGCCCACCTTTCTCAGGACCGCGGTCTGCTGGCGGCGTTCGCGAGCCACGAAGATGTGCATCGCACGATCGCGGCCTCGGTCTTTGGTATCGCGCCCGAGGACGTCACGAACGAACAGCGCGAACAGGCCAAGGCTGTCTCCTACGGCCTCGCCTACGGCATGGAGGCGTACGGGCTCAGTCAACGCCTCGGCGTCAGCGTCAGCGCCGCTCGAGAGATTATGGACAAGTACTTCGCGGGTTTTCCGAGCCTGCGCAACTATATGGACAGTGTCGTGAAGGAGATTCGCCGTCAGGGTTACTCGCGCACCGAGTTCGGACGGATCCGTCCCTTCCCCGACTTCGCCACGGCCGTGGGCCCCCAGCGTCTGGCGGCTGAGCGACAAGCGATGAACGCGGGCATTCAGGGCCTCGCCGCCGACGTCTTTAAGTCGGCGCTGGTGCGCCTTGATCGCGCTCTTCACCACGCGAAGCTCGACGCGCGACTCATCTTGCAAGTACACGACGAAGTGCTCGTCGAAGCACCACCGAAAGAGAAAGAGCAAGTGAGCGCCATCATGATCGACGCATTGACCAACGCGGCCACGCTCAGTGTCCCACTCGAAGTCTCACTGAACTGGGGTGAGAGCTGGGCCGCGGCGAAGGGGTAGGGCCGTCGGTGCTAGAGTTGTCACCTGGGTTAACACCGGCGACCCAGTCCTACTGACTAGTCAGACCTCGGTGTGGTCAAACGAAAGAAGTACGAATGTCGGACGGCCTAAGCCTCCTCTCCACCCAGCAGATGGGTACCTTTGATGAAGATGGAAAGTACATTCCCCGCGTCATCACCGAAGACAACCTGATCGGCACCGATTTGACGGCCCTGGTGGGCGACAGTGTCCTGGAGTTCGACGACGGCGACCTAGTCGTGGGGACCGTAGTAAAGATCGACCGAGACGAAGTCTTGCTCGACATCGGCTTTAAGTCCGAGGGCGTCATTCCCTCGCGTGAACTCTCTATTCGTAACGACGTCGACCCCTCGGAGATCGTCTCGCTGGGCGAGCGCGTGGAGTGTCTGGTCCTGCAGAAAGAAGACAAGGAGGGTCGACTCGTACTCTCCAAGAAACGGGCGCAGTACGAGAAGGCTTGGGCCAACATCGAAGAGTTGAAGAACCGTGACGAGGTCGTCAAGGGCGTCGTCATCGAGGTCGTCAAGGGTGGCCTTATCGTTGACATCGGACTACGCGGCTTCTTGCCGGCTTCGCTGGTCGAACTTCGCCGCGTGCGCGAGCTCCAGCCCTACATCGGAAAGACCGTCGAGGCGAAGATCATCGAACTCGACCGCAA
>PLBM01000036.1 GCA_003134515.1 Acidimicrobiaceae bacterium
AGGATCTGGAGGCGGCCGGGGTGGAAGGACTGGTCAACGCGCTGCAGCGTTTCGATCCCGCGCTCGGCAATCGCTTCGCCACATACGCCAACTATTGGATCACGAAACTCGTCAACCAAACCGTCCAACAACAGGCCGGCCTCAGCGACGCCGAGATGCGTCTCATCGTGAAATTTCAAAGGTTAGAGAGGTCCAATCCGGGGCGACGTCTCAATAAACGCGACGTCGCTCAAGAGATCGGCGTCTCACAGGTTAAGGCGCATGAGATCATGCAACTCAGTCGCGAACTCCAGTCACGACGTTTTGCGTCAGTCGAGATCGAAGACGTGGCTGATTCGAGGCACTCGAGTGACCTTAACGACACGCCGTCGTGGGTCATTGACGAACTTCGGCGTCTCACTGGTGAGGACTTTGACGCGTTTTGGCAGTACACGTTTAGAACGATGCCGATGGAAGAGATTGCTCGAGCGCACGGCATTTCTCGTCAAGCGATGACCAAGCGGATCGAGCGATGCCGGCGCGCGGTCAAGGAGAGTCCGGTGGCGGAGCGCCTTCAACGTTGGTTCGACCAGCAGTGAGCCGCTAATCGAGTGCTAACGTAACTACGCTTCAGGGTTCATTCCCAGATAGCTCAATTGGCAGAGCAAGCGACTGTTAATCGCTAGGTTGCAGGTTCGAGTCCTGCTCTGGGAGCCATTGTGATTCGGACCAGGCTGATCCGTGACAATTCGATAACGGATGTTCTGTGACTCAGTAACGCCTGATGCGCGACACGGTAACGGTTGATGCTTGACACAGTGTCGCGAGATGCTTGACATTAGGTTCGCTAACAATCTCTTTTACTACGAGACGGGAGGTGGCGAACCGGTGGCGAATCGCGCCGACAGTTCGCCGCCGAGAGGACTACTGTGGCGACCATGTTCATAGAGGAGGCTTCGTGTCGTACGACCTGCAATCTGATTCCCGCCTAGACCCCCGGATCAAGGCGGTGCTGAGTATGTTTCCCGAAATGAAGATGTTCGACGCCGAGAGTCGTGAACATATAGTCGCCGAAGCCGCTTCGCCGGAGGGCCTCGAGCGTGCTGCGGCCACGGAAGGTTTCTTGAACATGTGCGACAGCGAAGAGGTCGCGCCTTCCAAAGGTCTACGCTTCTCGACCGAGGACATCGTTTCTTCGCCCGATGGCAACACCATCAAGTTGCAATTCATCCGTCCGGACAACGACGAGACCGTGGCGTGCGTTTATTACATCCATGGCGGGGGGATGGCGACGATGTCGAGCTTTTATGGCAACTACCGCGCGTGGGGGAGGATTATTGCGTCAAAGGGCGTAGCCGTGGTGATGGTGGAGTTTCGTAATTCGGTGCAACCGTCGGCCGTGCCAGAGTTGGCGCCGTACCCGGCAGGGCTGAACGACTGCATCGCGGGACTCAAATGGACCGCGTCGCACGCGTCGCAGTTTGGCATTGATCCGGCTCGAATCATTGTCGCCGGCGAGAGTGGTGGCGGAAATCTGACCCTTGCGACGGGCCTGAAGTTGAAGCGCGATGGCGATCTGGGCCTCATCAACGGTCTCTACGCGTTGTGTCCTTACATCGCGGGAAGTTGGCCAGATTATCGGTATCCATCGTCCGTTGAAAACAATGGAATCCTATTGGACTTGCATAACAATCGCGGAGCGATGGGCTATGGCATTGAAGCTTTCAGAGACGGCGACCCGTTGGCGTGGCCCGGATTTGCGACGAAGGTGGATGTTGAAGGATTCCCGGCGACCGTCATCAGTGTCAATGAATGCGATCCCCTTCGAGATGAAGGCATCGCCTTTTATCGATTGTTGCTTTCAGCTGGCGTGGCCGCTCGGGGACGAACGGTTCTCGGCACGATGCACGGTACCGAAATAGTGCCAACTATCTGTCCTGAGGTGAGCCATAGCACTGCCGCCGATATTGCGGCATTCGCAGTGTCGTGAAAGAAGTTGGGTTCATTTTTCGCATGAGGCGCGAGAAAGTTGATTTGTGCGCCCTGCTAATTTGATGACGTCACAAGGACTCGGGTAGCCGGTTTCCCTTTGGCGCTGAAGGGCCGTAGCTCAGTGGTTAGAGCAGGGGACTCATAATCCCTCGGTCGTGGGTTCGATCCCCACCGGCCCTACCAGTCCTCATTGTCTCAGAGGGTGACGGGCTCCGACTCCAGCATTAGCCGAGCGAACAGCCGACTAGTACCGCGGAATGCGTAACACTCGTTTTTCGCCACAAGACTTGAGTTCAACAACGCTTTGACGCCATCGGTTCCCAACAGTAGCGTCGCCTTGATGCAGACAACTACTACGATCATCAAGACTCCAGACGGACGTGAACTGTGCGTCGAGTCGGGCGGAGATACGTCGGGACGACCGGTGCTCGTGCACGGAGGCACACCAAACTCTCGCCTTCTGTTTGGTCCTTCTGTTGAAGACGCCAAGGAACATGGCGTTCACCTGATCAGTTACGACCGACCTGGTTACGGAAGATCGACGGCCCAACCAGGACGAAGCGTCGCGGATTGCGTGCACGATGTCCAGAGCATCGCGGACTCGCTCGCCATTGAACGGTTGGCGGTGTGGGGGATCTCTGGCGGTGGCCCCCACGCGTTGGCTTGTGCTGCATTACTACCTGACTTGGTATGCGCTGTTGCCTCACTCGCCTCTGTCGCCCCGTACGGTGCTCCTGGCCTCGACTTCTTCAAGGGAATGGGCCAAGACAACGTTGATGACATGAAATTGTTGATTGATGACCCCGATGCAGCTAGGAAGAAGAGTGTCGCAGATCGCGAGATGATGTTGCAGGTGACTTCGGAGCAACTGATAGGGGCCTGGGCCTCTTTACTATCTCCTGCGGACCTGGCCGTGTTGACGCCGGAACTTGCGTCGTTCTTAGTTACGAAGTTCAAGGATGGTCTCAGCCTCGGCGACCAGGGCTGGTGGGATGACGGATGTGCCCACTTAGCCCCATGGGGGTTCTCTTTTGAGACAATTACTATGCCAGTTCAACTTTGGCATGGGGCTCAGGACAGATTCGTACCCTTTCAACACGGTCAGTGGCTTTCAGAACACATTCCCGGTGTCGACGCGCACCTTACGGAGGTCGACGGTCATTTGACACTCCTCAATCGCGTACCCGACGTCCAAGCGTGGCTATTGCAATATTTTTAGGCGGCTGGTAATGGTCCTCGTCTGAAATTGTCGGGAATGCGGACGTGATGGAGACTTTGCACGATTATGTCTCACTAGCGTCGAATGACAGCCGCCGATTCCCATTCAAAAAATCCCACGTTTCGTCCCACATACCAAACCGAGACCACCGGACCAGTCCGACCGATTGCTCCCACCTCATAATCCCTCGGTCGTGGGTTCGATCCCCACCGGCCCTACTTAACTCTGACCGGTACTACGCTCGCAGTCTTGTTTCGGCGTTTACAGTCCGCCCGTGGCGAAGAGGGCGATGGCCGCGGCGGCCATGATCGCGACGGTGAGCCACCCCAGAACATTGGCGGTGGGACCGTTCACTGATTTGCCCATGAGTAGTTGGCTGCTCGACACCCGCATTACCACGATGAGGAACGGAGCCGCCGCCACCCCGTTGATCACTGCCACGAAAACCAGCAGTTTGATTGGATTCACGTGCAAGAGGCTGAACGCCGTCCCACCCACGGTGCCGAGGGCGAGTAGGCCGTAGAAAACGGGCGCTTGGCGAATGGAGCGACTAAAGCCCCACTCCTTTTTGAGCAGGCCCGCCATGCCAACCGATCCCGAAGCCGCGAGCACCGGCACCGCCAACAAACCGCTGCCAATAAATCCAAAGGCAAAAATCGCGCTCGCGAAGCGTCCCGCGAAGGGTCGGAGCGCCTTGGCGGCCTGGGCCGCGCTTTGAATGTGGGTGATGTTATGGATGTGAAGGGTCTGGGCGGTGGCCACGATGATGGCGAACATGACGACATTGGAGAACGCCATACCGGTAAATACGTCGAGACGGCTCATTCGCTCTTTTTTCCCGGCCCGGCGGCGACTCATCCGTCTGAGGGGGAGGGGCCTCTCACCGCCTTCGGGCGCGTCGCGCATCTCTTCGATCCGGTGAGCACTCTGCCAAAAGAAGAGATAGGGAGAGATCGTCGTGCCGAGCACCGCGATCATTAGGGCGAGGTACGTCTTGTTGAACTGAATGTGCGGCACGAGCGTGTGGGTAAGGACCTGGCCCCATTGGTGGGTGACCAGTATCGCGACCACGATGTACGCCAAGAGCGGCGCGCAAAGAACTTTGAAGACCAGGGCGATGCGAGCAAACGATCCAAGGACCAACAACGACGTGATGATCCCGCCCGCTAGGAGCGCCCAGAGCCAAGTGGGACCGGCGTGGAGCAGGTTCATGCCCGAGCCAATGGCGACCAGGTCGGCGGCAATGTTGAGGCCGTTCGCGACGATGAGCACGATCAGCAGCACGCCCAGGATCGATCGGCCCGTCCGCTGAAAGCGCCTTTCTGCCAACTCGCCCAAACCGGTGCCGGTCGCCAAGGCGGTTCGATCGCAGATCTCTTGGACCGCCGCCATGAGAGGAAAGGTGACGAAGGCGGTCCAAAGGAGAGCCAATCCAAACTGTGCCCCGGCTTGGGAGTAGGTGGCAATACCTGAGGGGTCGTCGTCGGACGCTCCGGTCACCAACCCCGGGCCCATGGCCCGCAGGTACTGGCGCCAGATCGGCCCCTCGTACTCGGGAGTTAGGTCAAACTCCGATCGATGGCTGGACGAGCGCGCGGGCTTTGCGCCCGTATTGCGCGAACTCGATTTACGCTTCGGTTTGATCGCCATTCATCATCTCCAAAGAACGAAACCTTCAGGGTCGTTCGAACATTGACCAATCAATCCGTGACTCTAGTGTTATTCAGATTTCAACCGCTTCGCCGCATACCAAACTCCTCAGCGAACACCGCGCCGCCTTAGTTGGTTGAGATTGATGGGACGTCACGGTGCGTCGAGCCTCCTTGGGTCCAAGGTTTACCAGACCTTCGCCGTGAGATTACGCAACGGATGTTACGCTACAAAGCAGGACGTCAAGACCCCGCTTCCTTCTCGCCTGACAGCGCGTCAGGGAAACAGAAGAAGGTGTGAAGTGGGTCTTCCAGGAATGGCGCTGAGCGCCATTGCAGCTGCGGCTGGCGCAATAATGTACTGGGCCGTCACCTATCAAGGTGCGGGTTTCCGCCTATCAACCGTTGGGATCATCCTCATGATTGCCGGGGCATTCGGTTTCGTAGTTTCCGCGATCGTTTTCGCCGTGTCGAGAGGTCCAGGGCGAACCAACAGGCACTCGATGGACCGTCAAGACGTTGACGCCCGAGGCAACACCAGTTCTGTCACGAAGACTCAAAGTAGCGACGTCCAACAAATGCGCAAGTTGTCCTTGACACTTCGATCAGCACTTACAAGCCCCCTCAACGAGCCGCTCGTCAACAAATCGCGATTCACTTTAGAGAGGAGTACACGCAATGTATGTAGGCGGAGGAACCGTAATTTTGATTCTCGTCATCATTCTCATCGTTTTTCTCGTGAGGCGATGAATACGCAATGAAACGAAGGGCAAAGATGTCTACCGCAACACTGAAGTCGCGCAGGACTGATGGCTGCGCTGACAACGATGATGCAATAACTCGAGAGATTGGCGCCGAGAGTCAATTCGATGGCGTGTTTGGCAGTTTTACGCCTACGCAGAATGGATGGGCCAAGACGTTTGAATGGGTTGAGAGGACGAACGTCCTCTCTTCGATGAACGAGGAAAGGAATGAAAGTGACCAACAAGAATAGAGCCAAGAACCTGGCCGAAGTAGCCAAAGGCAAGGTCAAAGAGGCTGCCGGGAAAACGACGGGCGACGACCAACTCGAAAATGACGGAAGAGTCGACCAGATGAAGGGCAACCTCAAGCAAGCTGGTGAGAAGGTCAGGGATGCTTTCAAGAAGTAGGTCCAGTAGTGACGAAGCGAGCACCAAATATTTCTCATCGGCGAGAATCAAGTTCCCCCCCTTGGTCCCCGTCGGCGGCGACAAATCAACGGGTATTGCGGCGAGCGCCAATCAAGAATCCGCAAAGGTGCCAGATTGGCCGCTCCTACCTTGGGCTCGGGGTCCTCTCAGCGGTTCGGTAATCTCGGCACTCCGGCGCGCGCCGGGGACCCTCGGTCTCACTCCACCGGTATCAGGAATTGATGCTTTAAGTGACGATGACTTTGCGTTGGCCCTCTATCTCTGTTACGAAGTGCACTATCGCGCAGTGACTGACGCTGGCTGGGAATGGGATCCCGGCCTACTCACGTTTCGTGCCGAATTAGAGCGCGCTTTTGCGGATCGACTTCGTGACGAAGTCGTCATCAACAGGCTCTGTCCCCCCTCTGACGTGGTTTTGGCGCTCGAAGAGTTGATTCGAACGCCGTCCGGCCCATCACTCTCGGCGTATCTCTTGGAGTCGGGAACCTTGGAGCAACTTCGCGAGTTTTGCATTCACCGGTCCGCGTATCAGTTGAAGGAGGCCGACCCCCATACGTTTGGTATTCCGAGACTGACCGGCGAAGCCAAGGCCGCCATGGTGGAGATCCAATACGAAGAATATGGATCGGGCGATGCCGCATCGATGCACTCCCATCTTTTTGGCAATACAATGAACGCGCTGGGTCTCGACTCTTCCTGCGGTACATACGTAGAAGTCTTGCCCGGCACTACGCTCGCCACCGTCAACCTCGTTTCAATGTTCGCACTCCACCAACGCTGGCGTGCGGCTCTTGTGGGGCACCTCGCAGTTTTCGAAATGACGTCGGTCGAACCTATGGGCCGTTATAGCGCCGCGCTCGCGCGCCACGGTATTGGTTCGGAGGGACGCCGCTTTTACGACGTGCACGTGACAGCAGACGAGCGCCACGCACTCATTGCCCGCGACCGAATGGTTGCTGGACTGATTCGTGCCGAGCCGGATTTGGGACCGGACTTGCTTTTTGGAGCTGCGGCTATCTTGATGCTCGAACATCGATTCGCGACGCATCTTCTCGCCGCGTGGTCGAACAATCGATCCTCCCTTGTTCCATGGAAACTGTACGTAAATTGAGTCCGCCGACCCCTACGCATTCGCATAATGCGTCCACTAATCGTGCAGCAGGCACCTACGTAGCCGATCTATACATCGTTTGAGGAGGTGTTGATGACTCGCGTCAAAGAACTACTCGCCGACTTCGTTCGCACCGACGGATCCGATCTGCCACTTCCTGGTTCAGGTGCAACGTGGCGGCGATTGGACGTTCTCTCAACGTGGGCCGCGCGCGATCTTTCTGTAGGACGCCTGGCCGAAGGACACGTCGACGCGTTGGCGATCTTGGCCGAAGCGGGGATGGAGTCACTCGGCGACACGGCGACCTACGGGGTTTGGGCCGCTCGTTCGCGCTCGGGTGGCACGTCAGCAATTCGTGTTCCCGGAGGATGGGAGCTTTCTGGTCGAAAGGAGTTCTGTTCCGGGAGTGGCCTCATCGATCGGGCGTTACTAACGGCGGACACCCCTGAGGGCTACCGGCTGTTTGATATCGCGCTCGATGAGCACGTGGCTTGGGCTAATCACGAGTCGTGGCCGGCTATTGGGATGGCGGACTCCGTCAGTGAGACGTTGGAGTTCTCGGGGCCCGTATTGCCCGAGTCGAGTGTCGTAGGTGGCCCCGACTTCTACACGAATCGGCCGGGGTTCTGGTTTGGCGCCGCGGGCGTTGCCGCGTGTTGGTACGGCGGGGCCGTAGGCCTCGTGAACAATTTTATTGGTTCGCTGCCTGGTGAACCGAACGCTCACGTGTTGGCCGATCTAGGAATGGCGGTGGCCGACCTCGCCGCAATGCGCGAGGTCTTGAAGGACGCCGCCGAAGCTTTTGACCGCGATCCGACAGACGAGGAGTTCCAAGCGCACTACCGGGCTCTTATCGTTCGTCAGGTGGTTCACGACGCCGCCACGGACGTGTTGGCGCGCGTCGCAACGGGCGGCGGCGCACGGCCGCTCTGTCACGATCTCGATCAGTCGCGACGAGCGGCCGACCTGTTTGTCTACCTGTCTCAACATCACGGAGGCTCAGATGCCGCCGAACTTGGACGTCTCGCGAGAGACGCTGGCTCGTGGCACTGATTGTCGATGACCAGCATTTAGGCACCCCCGAGGAGCGATGGCGTGACGCAGGACTTCACGAGGACCTTCTTCACTTGGGACCGATTAGTGCTCGTCGTCTCGTGGTGGTCTCACCCCACCCCGACGATGAAGTCTTCGGTGCCGGCGGACTCATCCAGGCCGCCTTGTTACAACGTGTGCCCGTCGAAGTGGTTGCTGTGACAGACGGCGAGGCTTCGCATCCGAACTCGAGCGTCGCGACCGCGCTGAACCTCGCCCGAGTTCGAAGCGATGAATCACGCGAGGCGCTCCGTCGCTTGGGGTGGCGATCGCCACTGATCACCCGGCTCCATCTGGCCGATGGTGGTGTCACAGAAAACCGAAACGAACTTGATGCTGCACTCGCCAGCATCTTGTCGCCAGACGATCTGTGCGTGGCGCCGTGGCGACACGACGGCCACCCGGATCACGACGCCTGTGGTGAGTCTGCGCTCGCCGCGAGTCGCGCCGTCGGCGCTCGGACGTTGGGGTTTCTCATATGGGCGTGGCACTGGGCAGATCCTGAGGGGTCCAATATTCCCTGGGAAGTTTGTCGACGACTGGACTTGAGTCGTCACGTCCGAGCTCGCAAGCGATGGGCGAGCACCGCCTTTAGCTCTCAAACCCGGTCACTTGGTCCTGACATCGAGGACGCGGCGGTACTTCCCGCGCCGCTGATGCGTCGATTCTGGCGCCCCTACGAGGTCTTCGTTGACGAGACGGTGAATCGGCCATGACCTCGACGGCGCGTGGGTACTTTCACGCCATTTACGCCACAAGCGACGATCCGTGGAATTTTGCGACCAGTCCATACGAGCAGCGCAAATTTGCGCTGACGCTGGACTCTCTAAGGAACGAGCGCTATCGCAATGCCTTCGAGCCTGGATGTTCTATTGGCGTATTGAGTGAACTCCTAGCGCCACGCTGTGAGCGCCTGCTCGCGACGGACATCGTTCCATCGGCCCTGGCACGGGCGGCTCGCCGACTCGAAGAACATCGGAACGTCGTGGTGGAACAACGAGCGATTCCGGAGTCGTGGCCTAACGACACGTTTGACCTTGTCATCCTGAGCGAGGTGGCGTACTACTTCGATGCCGATTCTCTAGGTGACATCGTGTCGCTTATTGTTCGCTCGACCGATGCGGGGGCTCACGTCGTTGGCGTTCACTGGCGAGGCGACACGGACTACCCACTGACTGGCGACGGCGCACACGACGTGATTAACACACACTTCAAACTGCGACAAATGGTTCACCACCTCGAAAAGGAGTTCGTGATTGATCTCTGGGAGCGTGTCGAATGAAACAAGAACACACCTCGGTGCGAACTCTGGCCGTGGGTGTCGTGGTGCCAGTGCACAACGAGCAAGAGTTGCTGGGATCGGCCCTCGCCTCGCTCACTGACGCGTTCGATGAGTTGAGCCACGGGTCGTTGCTTCTAAGAGCAGCGGTGGTGATGGACGCTTGCGCGGACGTCAGCGAGGAGATCGCCAGCGAATGGAGAGTTGCTCTGGTGCGACGTTGTCATCCGCTCGCGGTTACGATGACCACGAGTACAGCTCACAACGTCGGTCGCGCGCGGGCGTTGGGCTGTGCGGTCTTGCTGAATCGGTGGTCTCGAATAGATCCCGCGCGAATTTGGCTCGCGACGACTGACGCGGACTCACGAGTGCCGCGGGATTGGCTCACGACCCAACTGGCCCAACACGAGATGGGCGTTGACCACTGGTACGGGCGAGTGTCGGTTGCTGATTGGTCTGAGTACTCCGACGATGTTCGATCAAGCTGGCAACGCAAGTACGAAAATGAAAGCCGACCGATTCACGGAGCGAACTTGGGATTCAACGCTGCCACCTACCTCGCGGCTGGTGGATTCGAGCCTCTAGACACTGGAGAGGACCGGGCGCTCCATCGCGCGCTCGTTACCCTCGGTGCACTCTCGCACTACGACTCGGCGGTTCGAGTTGTTACCAGTGCCCGTCGAAGGGCCAGAGCGCCGATGGGGTTCGCTCACGCTCTTGACGTCATTCGTTGCGCGCCGGTCGGCGCTCCCAAGTATGGGCCGAAGAAGCGTCTCGGTGACGGGTTCGCGTTTCACGGGAATTAACCATTGTTGTCGCGTCTAGCCACAAAGGAGCGGGCCAGTCCAGAGCCGAAAGCGAAGAGCCGGTCGGTGTGACTTCAGGTTCGGAGCGTGAGGATTCAAGTCCCGTCTCCCACACCAACAATCTCCGACCATTGCAGAGTCAGCGAACTACTGCACTTCCTGACCCTCAATTGAACCCGCAGGTGCTGTGATAC
>PLBM01000101.1 GCA_003134515.1 Acidimicrobiaceae bacterium
GGGCCTGAGCGCGTCGGACACTTCCTGAGCACCAGCTGGAGGTGCCTCATCGCGCGCAGCTTTCGTAATAAGCAGCGCGACCGACTGGGCGGCCGCGAGCTGCTCCAGAAGGATCCCTGAATCCTCCTCGTTCGAGGCTGCGGGGGCGTCCCCCGTCAGAGCGGCGTGACCTCTAATGTTTCGCGCGGCGAGGTAGTACGCCAGGTCGGCTATACGTTCCGCCCCGGGTGAATCGTCACGCCACGAGAGACAGACCGCCGCTTCGGCGATCGAAGCCAGGACGACGTCGGGATCTTCGGGATCAACCACAACACCATGTCGTCGGGTGTACGCGGCAAGTCGCTGCTCGAACACATCACTCTCTACGGGCCACTGGTCGTAGGCGCCGAGTTCGGACGCTGGTACGCCAGCCGTCTGCGTGACATCAAGTAGTTGGACAACGCGCGACTTCCTCTTTGCGCTGGGGCTCATAGCCCCCTCGGCTGGCGTGTACGGCAGACGAATCTCCACCGGCCTCTCGCCGACTTGAAGCTGAACGTGGCGACCGTACTCCGTCCACTTGTCGTAACTTGCGAGCCACGTGGCGTCCGGCATCTGACCGGCGATGAGAAGAACGTTTCGGGGGGTGAAACTGATGAAACGTGACTGGAGGTCCAAGAACTTCTTGAACGTGTCCTGGTCGAGGAGACCGCTCACTTGTTCGCGTTCGATTGCCTCGAGCCGCGCGTGGGCGTTCTCGTCGGCGACAATCCAGGCCGGAGGTTCGCCGATGGGTGTAGGCGGCGTGTCCCTGACGAGCGCCAGACTCTCGTCGATGTCCGGTCGTCCTAGATCCGCCCACCTACGAACGATTCCTTTGGATGCCATGACGTCAACCAGGGCGTCTTCATCCAGGTCGGCCTCGAGCCAGACGCTGTAGGTAACGTCAGCTCCGGTGAGAACGACCCTGGGAGCGTGTGCTCCCGTGAAGTCGCCTGCTCTGGCCTTCGCGCCCTGAAGCTTCGTGCCTTCGAGCTTGACGTCGTGGGCGACGACATTCTCTAACTGCATGCCTCGCGCGTCGGCGCCATTCAAAATGGTGGAGTTGAGCTTGCCGTCACTGAACGACGCCGATCGCACATCCCAATCGGTCATATCCAGAAACGAGACATCAAGACCGGTGCAATCGGCGTAGGGCCCAATGGCCACCGGCTGGAGCGGCCCCGCGTCTAACAGCACGAGATGGTACGTGCAATCCTCTCCGTTGACGTGGGCCACTATCGTTCCAATTTCGGTTGGCATCAGGCCTCCCCTTTCTCTACCAGTGCCGCCCTCTGGAGAGCGTCGCTGAGATCGTGTGCGGCGATCGAGCTGTGCTCGATCCACCACTTGGCCGTAAGAACCTGCCTGGCGCAGGTCTCCACGCCGATGAGGAATTCGTTCTCTTCCCAGCCAGCGGCTGAGAGGATANNATTCGGACAGCGCTTTCCACTTGACGTGGGGTCCCCTTTAGTGGTGGCAACGATCGACGCTGGAACCACTCGTTGGCCCCTGGTGCCGGGGTCCCTGGGCCGGGGGTCGCAACGATCTCGACTACCTTGCTCCTGGCGTCGCGAGTCGCTTCGGCCCCAGTTGCCGTGTCGTCGGTCACATCGGACGGGCGTCGCTCGCCTGCGCGATAGCAGTCGTCGCAAGAACCCTTCTTGTACCAGTCGGCACGGCGCTGANNGCGAACCTTGTACTTCGTCGGGTAACGGGCGTTGCTCATGTGGCCCCCCGTGACTCTGTGGGCTGATGGGTACCCGCGTGGACTGAGAGCAGTGCAGCACCATCACTCGTGGTCTCGACGTCGACCACGAGTCCGGGGTATTTCTTGGTGAGCCGCCACTTCGCGTTCGCGGCGGCGGCGTTGTTCTGCCGACACGTGAAGACGTCGAGGTCGCCTGCACACAGCGCGCTCACAACCTCGCGCCAACGCACGTTCTTACGTTTCGATGACGTTTCGGATGCCGTCGCGGGCGGGTTGGCAGTGTGGCGCNNTGGCCGTACGGGTCCGGCAGTCGGTTCGGCCGACGAACTTGTTGGTGGCGCTACTGGCCCTGCAAGTGCATCCTGCACGCGCTGCAGCGTGGTGGTTGTCTCGCTCAGCGACAACTCGAGGTTGACTGGCGCGTAAATAAAGGGATCGTCAGGTGTCGCCAGTTCGAAACGTAGGCGGCACTCCTCGAGTTTCATGAGCCCGGTTAGTAAGACTTCACACATTGTCCTAGTCCTCCTCGGCGGCGTCAGGGTCGTCCGGTGTGTCAGCGTTCTCACCCGACGGAGCCCCGCCGCTACCGGCGGGTGAGAACGGTCCTGGGCGCCAAGTTCGTTGAGTCCTTGGCCCCTCGATGAGGTCGTCGCCATCGTCGAGGATCGTCCCGTTGGAACTCATGACGCCGGCGTCCACAAGCGCTCTTGTCTCTTCGTACTCCGCGCGCTGCTCCAATCGGACGGCGTCGCCCCTTCTTCGCGCTGCGATGTCGTTTGCCACATATTCCTCCCATCCCTTCTC
>PLBM01000004.1 GCA_003134515.1 Acidimicrobiaceae bacterium
GTCGCCGTTGGCCGTGGTGACGGGGTTGCCGGCCGCGTCTTGGACGGTGGCGGTGAGGGTGCAGGTCGCGCCCGAGACGACGCTCTGGGAGCAGGCGTCACTGAGCGCGAGCTTGTTGGGCGCGCCCACGGTGACGGTGAGGGTGTCGGCGGCGGTCGCGAGCGCGCCGTCAGAGGCGGTCAAGGTGATCGAGCCGGCGAGCACGCCGGTGACCGTCTTGGTGTAGGTGCCACTACCGGCCGAGGCCATCGTGCCCGCGCCGGTGACGGTGCCCGAGCCGGAGGTCTTGGCGAGCACGACGGTGTCGCCGTTGGCCGTGGTNNGCGCGCCCGCGGTGACGGTGAGGACGTCTGTATTCGAGGTGAAGCCCAGCGTAGAGTCGGTGGCCTGGATCGTGTCCGAGCCGGCCAGCACGCCGGTGAGCGTGATGCTGTAGGTGCCGTTGGCGTTGTCGGTCACGGTGCCGCTAAGGCCGCTGACCGTGCCGGGCCCGACGCTCTGGGCGAAGGTGACAGTGTCACCGGTCTGGGTGGTCCGGGTGTTGCCTTCGACGTCTTTGACCGTCGCGGTGTCGACGCAGGTGGCGCCCGAGGCGACGCTCGACGCACAGCCGTTGGTGAGCACAATCGAGGCGGCGCTGCCCACCGCGACAAAGAAGTTGTTGCTCGCAAGACTTGTTCCGCCATCAGTGACATCGGTGGCGGTGATCTGACAGCTACCCCCATGGGATTGGAAGATGATGCCGCTAAAGGTTGCGCTGTTGGCAACGGCGGCCACGGTGAGGCTCGTCGGTGATGTGTAGTCGGGTGAATTCGAAGCGAACGTACAAGTGCTCGCGGTCACCGTCACCGTAATGCTCGCGGTGGCAGATCCGGTGTGGTCGCTGACCACGGCGAAGATGCCGCTCGCCACTCCGGCGGTGTAGGGCGTGTGTACTTGGGGGTCGGTCGTGAAGGAGACGGTCGGGATAACGGTGAAGCTGCCGGTCGGAGAACTAGTGATGCTGCCGTCGGTGGTATCGGTGGCGGTGAGTTTGCAGCCAGACCCGACGGCACTGAAGTCGACGCCGCTGAAGTTCGCGCTGTTTGCAGTGGCGCTCATGGTGAGGCTCGTCGACGATACGTAGTTGGTTGAAGAGGGATCGAAGGTACAAGTGCCCGCTGTCACGGCGACCGTAATGCTCGCCGTGGCCGTTTCACCGGGGTCGCTGACGACGATGTCGTTGCTGTAGATCAATCCGGCGGTGTACACGCCACCATTCCTGGTTGAAGGATCAGTCGAAAAAGTAACGCCGGCCCACTGCGCGAAAAGAGTGGTGCTCGCATTGATCGTGAAGGTCGCTGCGCCGCTGGCCGCGTAGGAGGTGCCCCCGCCCCCGGCCTGGGTGTTCCAGCCGTTAAAGGTAAAGCCGGCCTTCACCAGCGTGCCAGTGTTGGCCAGCACCGTGACGGTGTTGCCGGTGGTGTAGGAGCCCGGGTCGACCGGGACGGTGCCGCCGGTCGAGGTGTTGCCGTCATAGGTGACGGTCTCGCCGGTGTTGGCGGTCCACCAGGCGTAGAGGGTGATGTTCGACGAAAGGTTGGCGAAGGTGCTCCCGGCCGTGACGCCGCCGCTGGTGCAAAGGGTTGGGTTAGCTCCGCTGTTGGTCGTGCACCAGCCGTGAAAGGTGTAGCCGGTGAGGGCGAGCGCCGGGGTGCCGATGTTGCCGAGGACCGTCGCGGTAGTGCCCGAGAGGTAGGGCGAGCTGGGGTCGACGGGCGCGTTGCCACTGGTCACGGTGGAGCCGTCGCTGTTGGTATTCATGTAGGTAACGGTGAAGGTCACGGTCGCCAAGGCGGGAGTTGCAGGGATAACGACCAACCCCGCCAACAAGAGAACCGACCCGAGTCCAAGAGCAAGGATCGAGTTCAACGTCGATCGAAAAAAGGTGGCCCTACCGCCGTGGTTAGTAACGTCTTTCATGTCTCGACCTCCCAAGTACGCGTCGCGCGCGTCGCGAGCGGAACCACTGTGACGTAACTGAAATTTTCCCATGACTGCTCCCCCTGAAACCGAAAAGTAAGTGCCGTCTCGTTCGAACTTCGAAGCGACGACACTTCCCAAATCCGAAAAGAATTCACGTCACTTTTAGCACAGATTCTTGGTACCCGTACCAATCGGACACTTTCAGCGTAAATGAGGGAAATCTGGAGAAGCTCAGCCTTTCTAGGTCGAAGGGCCCCCACCAGGAGTTCAGGTTGGATCCCCTCGAGCAGTCAACTCAGACCGCTGGGAAATGGCCACCGACGGTGAGCCACGGCAGACGAGACGAGACGAGACGCTTTGCAACAAGGACATTCGAGTTGAAAAGGGGCGGTCGCCTCGCGCAGGCCCTGGTAGTTTCCCGGCTCTTCAATTGTTGTAATTGGCCGACGGGCGTCTTGCGATCTTTCAACCCTCGCGAACCGTGATCACGCCAATGACACGTCAAGCCCCAGTTCAGTGCACCGGATAACGACAGCGAATTGCGCAACCTTCATCCATCAAGTACCACTTAAAGGTTGCTTTCCCCAACGAACGTCACGAATAACCTCCGTCAACGAATCATCGAGCACGAATCACCAATGAAACCAGCCGGGCCCAAAGGGCCCGGCCGGTTCAGCGTCCGTGTGAACGAAGGACTACATCATCCCGCCCATGCCACCCATGCCGCCGTCGCCACCCACGGGGGCGCCTGCGGGCTCGGGCTTATCGGCCACGATCGCTTCGGTCGTTAGCAAAAGCGCCGCGATCGAGGCGGCGTTCTGCAGCGCCGAGCGGGTGACCATGGTCGGGTCGATGATGCCGGCCTTGACGAGGTCCTCGACCTCGCCCGTGTCGATGTTCAGGCCGAA
>PLBM01000021.1 GCA_003134515.1 Acidimicrobiaceae bacterium
CGCTACAACCGCGAGACCCTCGAGATCTTGTACCGGGGTAGGTCGATCAGCGACGTGCTCAACATGCCCATCGCCGACGCGCTCGAGTTCTTCGATCGCCAGCCCTCGATTGTGCGTCACGTGCAAAGCCTGGTGGACGTGGGACTGGGCTACGTGCGACTGGGCCAACCGGCCCCTACGCTCTCGGGCGGCGAGGCGCAGCGCGTGAAGCTCGCGACGGAACTGGCGCGCCGACCGACCGGTCACACCCTTTACGTGCTCGACGAGCCAACGACCGGCCTGCACTTCGAGGACGTCAGTCGGCTGTTGCAAGTGCTCCATCGTCTGGTCGACCAGGGCAACACGGTGCTCGTGATCGAGCACAACTTGCACGTCATCAAGACCGCGGACTGGATCATTGACCTCGGCCCCGAGGGCGGACGCCGAGGTGGCAAGGTGGTCGGCGAGGGCACGCCCGAAGAGATCGCCACGCTCGACACCGCGACGGGCACTGTGCTTAAAGAGGTGCTCGCGGTTCACGGACGGGCCTAATGCTGGCTAAACCGTCGGGTATCCCTCGCCAGAGTGGTTGCTACCTCTTTCGCAACGAGCGCGGCGCCGTCATCTACGTGGGCAAAGCCCGCGTGCTGGCTCAACGACTCGCCAGCTACTTCCAGCGCACTGACGCCCTGAGCGAAAAGACCCAACTCTTGATGGCCGAGGCGCTCTCGGTCGAGTGGATCGTGACGCCGAATGAACTCGACGCGTTGATCCTCGAAAACGAATTGATCAAGGAGAATCAGCCGCGCTACAACATGCGCCTAAAGGACGACAAGAGTTTTCCCTTCGTGGCGCTCGATTCACGCACGGCCTTCGCCGCGCCCTACACCACGCGCTCCCAGCACCTAAGGGGCGTGCGCTACTTCGGGCCCTTCGTCGACGTACGGGCCCTGCGCGTGACGATGGACGAGTTGCTCCAGGCTTTTCCGTTGCGATCGTGTTCTAAGCACAAGTTCAACTATCAACAGCGCATCAACCGTCCATGTCTCTTGTACGACATCGGCAAGTGCTCGGGACCGTGCGTGGGCGCGATCGACACCGAGGGCTATCAACAGCTCGTGCAGTCCTGGGCGCGGTTCTTCGAAGGCGACGTTCGCCAGCTGCGCGACCACCTCCAACATCAGATGGACGAGGCGTCCGAGAAGAAGCACTACGAGGCGGCGGCGAAGGCCCGCGACGGATTGGCCGCCCTCGAGCGCGCCGCCGATGCTCAGAGCGTCGTGCTCGACGATCATTCCAACCTCGACGTCATCGCTCTGGCGAGTGAGGGCAGCCGCGCGGCGGTCGTGCGATTTAGGGTTCGTTTTGGACGCATCGTCGGACGCACGGTGCACCTCGTGGATCGTTCGATGGACGAGGACGACCGCGAGATTTTAGAGAACGCCCTCACCGACATGTACCTCGACGCGCCGTCAGTACCCAGCGTCGTTATCGTGGAGCGTCGTTCGTTGGCGACGCCGCTGATGTCGGCCTACCTCAGTGACGTCCGCGGCAAAGCGGTTCAAGTGCTCGCCGCCCAGCGTGGCAAACGACGAAGGGTCGTGGAGTTGGCGGTGCACGACGCCGAGGCGGTCATCAATCGAGATTCGCTTCGCCGACAGGCCGATCACAACGTGCGCTCGCGCGCGCTCCAAGAACTCGGCGCCGCTCTTTTCCTCGAGCAACCCCCTTATCGCGTGGAGTGCTTCGATATGAGCCACCTACAGGGCACCAACTACGTCGGATCAATGGTGGTCTTTGAGGACGCGTTGCCGGTAAAGAGCGATTATCGACACTTCAACGTGAAGGAGATCCTCGGCAACGACGACGTGGGCGCCATGGAAGAGGTCGTGCGTCGGCGACTCTCGCACTGGGAAGAGCACCAGGGAACGTCGAAGTTTCGACACCCCGACCTCATCATCATTGACGGGGGACTCCCGCAACTACACGCCGCCGAGAAGGCCGCCCGGTCCCTCGAGTTGTCGGGTCTCGTGGAGTTCGCGGCGCTCGCCAAACGCGAAGAGCTGCTCTTTCGCCCTGGGAGCTCGTCGCCCATCGCGCTGGAGCGCGGATCGGAGAGTCTCTATTTGGTGCAGCGAATTCGTGACGAGGCCCATCGTTTCGCCATTACGTTTCACCGATCCAAGCGGGGTCGGTCCATGGTGACCTCGTCGCTCGAAGGTGTCGAGGGACTGGGACCGGCGCGCCGTGAACGACTACTGGCGCGCTTTGGCTCGTTGAACGCGCTGCGCCAAGCCACCCTCGACGAGCTCGACGCACTGGCCTGGCTGCCCAGTGATGTCGCGATCAGGCTCTACGATCATCTACAGGCGCCGTCGACCCCGCGGCCCACGAAGGCAGGTGCGAGCGATGAGTGAGGTCTTGCTGGTCACGGGTATGTCGGGCGCAGGGCGCTCGACCGTCTCGGCCGCGCTCGAGGACCTGGGTTGGTTCGTTATTGACAACCTGCCCTTGGAACTGGTCGTTCGCGTGAGTGAACTGACCTTCGCGGGTGCGAACGACTACCCGGGCGTCGCCTTCATCGTCGGTAGATCGGGCGGAGTCCCGCCGGACGCTCTGTTGGCTGTGGAACGAGAGCTCCAACAACGACACGCCAGCGCCAAGATCCTCTTTCTCGACGCGCCTGACGAGGTGCTCATTCTTCGCTTCGAGGGAAACCGTCGGCGCCACCCTTTCGCCGGCGCGACGCTGGCCGACTCCATCGCCGGCGAGCGCGCGCTGCTCTCTTCGATTCGCGACGCCGCCGATCTCGTGATTGACACCGGCGCGATCAACGCCAATCAACTGCGCCGTCGCATCGTAGAGACTTTTACCAACGTTGATTCGATGGAGTCGCTGCGCGTGGCGCTGGTCTCGTTTGGCTACACCTACGGTTTGCCGCGCGACGTGGACCTCGTCTTCGATTGCCGCTTTCTGCCCAATCCCTATTGGATTGAGGAACTTCGTCCGCTCAGCGGGCTTGACGACTCGGTGGCGCGCTACGTCCTTGATCAAGAGCCCGCCCAACACTTCTTGCGCGACGTAGTCGCGCTGCTGGCGTGGCAAATTCCCGCCTTCGCCCAAGAGGGAAAGTCGTACCTGTCGATCGCGATCGGCTGCACTGGTGGACGTCACCGCAGCGTCGCCATCGCTGAGGAGATCCGACGACGTCTCGGCATCGAGAACGCCGTGTTTCACCGCGATATCGCCCGATGAAGGTCGTCGCGGTCGGCGGGGGCCACGGTACCGCTGTCTCGTTGCGCGCGCTGAAATTGTTCTCCTCGGACGTGACCGGCGTGGTGTCGGTCGCCGACGACGGCGGCTCGACGGGGCGCTTGCGCGCGATGTTGAACGTGGCGGCCGTCGGCGATCTGCGCAAGGGCCTCGTGGCGTTGGCCGACCCGGAGAATCCGTTGACCGCGTCGTTCGAACATCGTTTCAGCGTTGGTGAACTGGCCGGTCACGCGGTGGGCAACCTGTTGCTCGTCGGCCTGCTCGACGCCACCGGCAATCTTGAGGAGTCGGTTCGCGCGCTGGCCCAAGTGATGGGTGTCACGGGTACCATCGTGCCAGCGAGTTGTGAAGGCGTGATCCTGCTCGCCACTACTGAAGATGGACCCACGCGCGGGCAAAGCAAGGTGGCGCGCTCGTCGTCCATTCGTCGCATCAGTCTCGAACCAGCGCACCCGGCAGCGCCCATTGTGGCCGTGGAGACCATCGAACGCGCCGACGTCGTCTTGATCGGTCCGGGATCACTCTTTACCAGCGTGTTGGCGGCCTGCGTGGTGCCCGGTATCACCCAGGCCCTGGCCGCGACGAAATCGAAGAAAATCTACGTCGCCAACCTGCGCGCCCAATTACCCGAGACCGAGGGCTTCACGCTCCAAGACCACGTCGACGCTCTCGAACGTCACGGTGTCGTGGCCGATCTCGTGCTGGTCGATAAGACCTCGACCTTTGGGAGCGACCCCTGTACGTGGGCGACACGCGTCGTGGACGTCGCGGCCGCCAATGGGCTTGTGCACGATGTGCAAAAATTGTCGCAGGCCGTGCTGGATGAAGTGCGAAGATAGAAGGTCGGCGAAACGAAGGAGAGGTCAGTGGCGACACGGGTTGGCATCAATGGGTTTGGGCGCATCGGACGGAATTTCCTTCGCGCGTCGCTCGGCAATGACGACGTGGAGATCGTCGCGGTCAACGACTTGGTGTCGCCCGAAACCAATGCCCACCTGTTGAAGTACGACTCGACGCACGGCACCCTGGGCGTGTCGGTCAGCGTGACGGATGCGGGCATCAAGGTCGGCGAGCGCACGATCCAGGTCTTGGCCGAACGTAATCCGGGCGACCTGCCCTGGGCCGACCTCGGCGTCGACGTGGTCATTGAGTCGACCGGCCATTTCACCATTCGAGAAGCCGCCGCGCAACATCTAGAGGCCGGCGCGCGGCGCGTGATCATCTCGGCGCCCTCGTCGGACGCGGACGCCGTGTTCGTCGTGGGCGTGAACGAAGACACGTTCGATCCGGCGACCCACTTTGTCGTGAGCAACGCGTCGTGCACGACGAACTGCTTCGTGCCGATGGTGAAGGTCCTCGATGACGCCTTAGGTGTTGACGTCGGACTGATGACCACGGTGCACGCCTACACCAACGACCAGAATTTGCTGGACTTGGCGCACGGGGATCGTCGCCGAGCGCGCGCGGCCGCGATCAACATCGTGCCCTCCACCACCGGCGCGGCGCGCGCGACCAGTCTGGTGTTGGCTTCAATGAAAGGTCGCCTCGACGGGACGTCGCTGCGCGTGCCCGTGCCCGACGGCAGCATCACCGACTTCACGGCGATCGTGCGCGCCACCTCGGTTGAGGAGATTAACGCCGCCTTTAAGACCGCCTCCGAGGGGCGTTTAAAGGGCATCCTCGTCTACACCGAGGATCCGATCGTCTCTTCGGACATCGTGGGCAGCGCTGCCTCGTGCACGTTCGATTCCCTCATGACGATGGTCCTGCCCATTGACAACACGAAGAGCCTGGTGAAGATCTTTGGCTGGTACGACAATGAGTGGGGCTACTCGAGCCGCTTGGTGGACCTGACGCTTCACATCGGCCAGTAGTTCTGTGACCTCGTCCCTGCCCTCGATTGATCGCTGGGGGAGCCTCGGGGGCAAACGGGTGCTCGTGCGCGTCGACTTCAACGCGCCCGTCGCCGAGATAGACGGCGTTCTTACGGTCACCGACGACTTTCGCCTGCGCTCGGCGCTGCCGCTCTTTGACGATCTGACGTCGCGCGGAGCCACTGTCGTCGCGTGCACGCACTTTGGCCGTCCCCACGGCGCCCCCGACGAGCGGTACCGCGTCGATCCCCTCCGGCGATGTCTTTACCAAATGCGCCCCGAGATCACCTTGATGGAGAACCTCCGTTTCTCGCCCGGTGAGGAGGCCAACGACCCACGCTACGGCGCCTCGCTCGTCGAAGGTTTCGACTACTTCGTCAACGAGGCCTTTGGTGCGTCGCACCGCGCGCACGCCTCGATCATGATCCCCCCGACACTGCTGCCCAGCGCCGCCGGACCCAATTTGCAGCGCGAAGTCGCGACGCTGCTCTCGTTGCTCGAGTCTCCGTCGCGGCCCTTTATCGCGATTGTGGGGGGCGCCAAGGTGAAGGAAAAGTTGGGCATCATGAAAGTCCTCGTCGATAAGGCCGACGCCGTCATCGTCGGCGGCGGCATGGCTTACACCTTCGCCGTCGCGGAGGGGCGCTGTATTGGCGGCTCGCTTTTTGACGGTTCGTACGTGAAAGAGTGCGTGTCGCTGCTCGAGACCGGCACCGTCTTGATTCCGGTGGACTCGCGCGGACTTAAGGTGGGCGCCCCCTTCGGTCCCGACGGGGGACCGGACGAAGCGCTCGACTTCAATGAGGACATCGCCGAGGGCTTCGTCGGTTTGGACATCGGACCGCTCACCAGTGAGTTCTTCGCGGCGGCCATTAGTAGCGCGCGAACCGTGCTCTGGAATGGACCGATGGGCGTGTTTGAAGATCCCCGCTTTAACGCGGGCACCGAAGCAGTCGCCCGGGCCATCGTGGCGTCGCCCGCGGTGAGCGTGGTCGGTGGTGGCGACTCGGTCGCGGCGCTGTCGAAATATGGTCTCCAGGACGACGTGAGCTTCGTCTCCACTGGTGGCGGCGCGTCGTTGGAACTCGTAGAGTTGGGCGACCTACCCGGTCTCAGGGCCCTTCGCGAAAGTCCGTGGATCTAGATGTCCGCGCGCCGTCCGCTGGTTATTGGCAATTGGAAGATGAACCTCGACTACGTGGAGGGCCTTCACTTAGTCCAACAGCTGGGTGTGTTGATGAAGAATCGCCCTGTCGAGCACGTCGAGGTGGTCGTGGCGGCGCCCTTCGTGGACCTGCGCAGCGTCAGTTCGATCGTCGACTCGGAGCGTTTCTCGATGAGTTTGGGCGCGCAACACGTCAACGCCAACGAGAACGGGGCACATACCGGAGAGATCAGCACCTCAATGCTCAAACGGCTCAACGTCGAGTGGGTGCTCGTGGGTCACTCGGAGCGCCGAGTGCACTACGCCATGAGCGACGAGATCGTGGCTCAGACGCTCAGCGCTGTCGTGCGCGCAGGTCAACACGCCGTACTGTGCGTGGGCGAGGAACGCTCGATCCGGGAGAGCAATACTTACTGTCAATACGTCACCGCGCAGCTCGAGAGCGCCCTCGGCGGCCTCGACGAGAAGTTCTACAACTTCGTCACGGTGGCGTACGAACCGCTCTGGGCCATTGGCACCGGGGTGAACGCGTCGCCCGAGCAGGTGCGCGAGATGACGTCGTTCCTGCGCAAGGAGCTCCGTGCGCGATCGTTCACGTCGCCTCAGGTGATTTATGGCGGCTCGGTGAACGCGGAGAACGCCGCGACGTTGGTTGGTGAAAGTGACGTCGACGGTTTTCTCGTCGGGGGCGCCAGTTTGAAGGCCGAGTCGTTCTACGCGATTCTTCGAGCGTGCGACGACTGCTACGCTGTAAAGCGCTAATCGGAGGACCCAATGTTTACCTGGGCAATCATCGCTGTTGAGACGGTATCCGCCGTGGGGCTGGTGTTTCTCGTGTTATTGCACTCGGGGCGCGGCGGGGGCATCTCGGACCTCATGGGGGGCTCGATGGGCGCGGCCGCGACGGGCTCGACGGTGGTGGAGCGCAACTTGGACCGCATCACGATCGCGGTCGCCCTGGTGTTCACCTTCGCGACTTTGACGCTCGACCTGCGCCTGCAGTAACGCGGATGATTTCGCGTCGGAGCTGGCGCGCGCTGGTTCTTTCAGTGCTCAGTTTGGCGGTGACGGCGCTCCCGGTCGCACTCACGGGGGCCGCCACGGTCACCAACGCCAACGAGAATGCGCGCACCTTGTCACTGTCGTTGCCGGGGCCCTTCAACGGCTGCTCGTACTTAGACCCCGGCGCAACCCCGAGCACGGACGCCATTCTCGACCTCGTCCGTCCCTCGGCCTTTGTCACGAGCGCCAATGGCACGTTGGCCGGTGAGGGTGGCCCGATCGCCTCCGCGGAGTTGACCTCGCTCCAGCCAGAGACCGTGCGCTACACCATCGCCGCGGCCCAGACCTGGAGTAACGGCGTGCCCTTTACCGGAAGCGACCTGGTGGGGTGGTGGCATCGGGCCCGCTCGCTCGCGAGTGTCACGAGCGACGGGTACCGCGCGATAAAGACGCTTACCGTCGCGCCCGGGGGACTCGTGGTGACGGCCGTCTTCGCCACGCCCTACGCCGACTGGAATTTGCTCTTTCGTGACGTCGAACTGATTGGCACGTCCAAGGGATGCGCGATCCACAACTTGCTCACGCGGCCCTCGCTGGGTCCTTACCGAGTCACTGCGGCCAGCGGGAATCGAGTCGTGCTGATCATGAACCCGAGTTGGCCGCTCGACACAAATCGCTTCGGGCGAATCGTCATCACCGATACTGCCGTACTCCCGAAATCGTCGTCCGATGTCTTCGCCAGCTTCTCCCTCGCGGTAACTCGAAACCAAGTGGAACTGCTCAGCACCCATCCCACGTTGCTCAGTCACATCTCGTCCTCGAGCAACGTCGAAGAGGTGACGTTCGCTCCCTCGCGTCCCTTTAGCCAACGTGTGGTCGTGCGCCAAGCGCTCAGCTGGTCGATTGATCGTCAGATCTTGATCGACAAGCTCTTTGGCGCGGTGACCTTCTCGACCTCGGTGGCCGCCTCGGTGGTCTACGCCCAGGGCCAAAGTCAGTACGCGGGCACCACTGGCGCAGGGCCCGGTGGCCAGACTACGTCCACCTCGGTGTCGATTTCGCCGTCTAACGGTCTGAGTGACTGCGTCACGTGTGCTCTCGACATATTGCAAAAGTCCGGATTCCGCCGAACGACCTTGGGCTGGCTGAGCAGCGTGGGCCAGTTGCTCTCGGTGCGACTCGGCGTTGGACCGAGTGCTCTTGATCATTCGGTCGCCAAGCTCATCACGAGTGATTGGAAGAGATTGGGGGTGTCGTCGGTCACGATCGATGAGTCGAGCGATGCCACGGCCGCCCGATCCGCCGCGACGAACGTGGTTGACGCGGCAGTTTTTTCACGCCCCACGTCGTCGGCGCCGTCGTTCGCGGCACGTTCGTGGGAGGGACCGGCATATCCCAACACGTACCCGAGCGGCGTGCGAACCGCCGTGCTGACGAAGATCTTCTCTCAAGCGACCGCCATCTTTAATCCCGTGACGGCGTCGGCCACGTGGTTACGTTTCGATCAGATCATCATGCGCAACTACTGGGTCCGACCGCTCTTTACGCCCCCGTCTCTCGTGGTGTGGTCGAGTTCTCTCGTCACAGTGCAAAACAGTTTCTCCGTCGCGGGTTTCGTTGACCAGCTTCCAACGTGGTCAATCTCTCCACCAACGTCACCGGGTTAGCGAAGAACGGGAATCCATCCGGCGCTAGAGTGGGGGCCGCGTCGGAGTGGCGGAATAGGCAGACGCGCCAGCTTGAGGGGCTGGTGCCCTTAGGGGCGTGTGGGTTCAAGTCCCGTCTCCGACACCACAAGTCTGCTACTAATTCGTAGTCTGCCTTTTTCTAGCTGGACTTTGATATCGCTACTTCCCGCACTTCAACCACCGGAGGATGTTCACGATGGCGAAACCGAACATTGTCCCGCTGACCCGCGATCACATTGCTTCAGCCGGAGCCGTCCTGGAGCGTCGACATGCCTGGCATCGGAGACGTCAATCACATCTCGCAATCGTCACCGATTTTGCGTCTCTCATTGACGTTGATTTCGACGTTGCCTTAGGCGTCGCTGCTCTTGAAGGATCTAAGGTAACGGGCTACCTTGTGGGTCGACCCGCCACAAACGCCTTCGCCCCAGCTATTTGGAGTTCCGCAAATGATCAGGCGATGGATGACCCGTCAATCACCTCTGACCTCTACCAAGGGGCCGCCGATATGTGGGTCAAGCAGGGACTGAGAAAGCATCTGGTCTTCGTACCTGCCGAAGACGAATGTTACTTACCTTGGTTTCATCTAGGATTTGGCGCCTCGGCCTATCAGGCCGCAATGTCGTTAGCGGATTTTCGCGATGTCCCCGAAGCCAGTGGCATCCATGTTCGTCTGAGTGATCCTCGAGATCTACTGGTCAGTGCCCGACTCGAGCGCCAACTTTACCTCGATCTGATGTTAAGTCCGAGTTTCGCCAGCGTTGGGGTCGATGATGAAGCTACTTACATCGAAGAATGGAAACATGCATGGGACAACGAACTGTTCACGTATTTCGTCGCCGAGGTCGGCGGTCTCGTAGTAGGCCAACTCTTCTTGTATCGGCGTCCGACCGGTGACCTTCGCATTCCCGAGCGCAACATCGATTTGGCGAGCGTTACGACGGATCCCGCGTATCGCGGTAGAGGGGTTGGTCGCGCGCTTACGGTCGCGTCGATGATGTGGGCGAGGGACGCAGGCTATACGAGTATGACCACCGACTGGCGAGCTACAAACCTATTTTCGGCGAGATACTGGCCTCGATTTGGCTTCAAACCGACGTTTATGCGCCTGCAGCGCACACTCGACTAACTCTCCTGAGGAGTTCGAGCCTCTTCAAGTTCTCCGCAGTGTTGGGCTTGGAGTGCGCGAGAATCAGTGGTCGCTCTTTCACAGAAAATACCTCCAGTCGGAGAATGTGGAGGTCGGCCCTCCGACGCCAATCACGGCTCGCCCTTGTCAAGTCGCCAGTGCAAGGTTGCAGATCTGTGGCGTCGGGTCTCCGACACCAATCTGGATGCAATTCCTTCACGACGTCAGTGACTGGGCATGTTCCGTAGGGTCGTGGAGGGATACGTCAGTCAAGAACTCACTCGACGACAATCGTGCATACTGAACCTGCCGCGAGCAATTGGAGCCGACGCGATCAAAGAAATCTTGAGATCCCCCAAAGCCTTTGCGGCACGTCAAAGAACCAATTGGCTTGGCGCAGCGTCGGATATCCCAGAATTATGTCCATCGGTCTAGCGAGCGTGCTATTTGCAGCGGAGAGGTCAACAACAGCAACGTGGTGCGGAGCAAATTGAAAACCACCAATCAGCATCGATCTCATCTCATAAGTAGTTGAAGTTCCTCGTATGCCCGCGGCGTCCGTGCCAATCGAAGTTTCCACCTCGCTGAAAAGATCCTTATTCTTCGACCAGAACTCGTGATTGATAATTGTCATTCCAGCTCCACTGTCCCAAACACATGAAGCGACCGTGGTTGGCCACTGAGCCTCAACGTAGAGGTGGTATCGGTCGTCTACTTCTAACGCTCGAAGGTCCGGACCGAAAGGTTCCTCATCAACAATGAGCACCTCCCGATCGAATGCAAAGTGGAGACGATGGCCTCGGAGCAAATCCATGCCAAGCAAAGAATGCACATTCTCTTCCGAGTCGCTGGTCACGGAGGCCTCAATTGAAGTCCCACGAAGCGGGCCAACGGACACGTCTTGCAACAGCACGATCCTTTGCGACATCTGCGAAAACACTCCCTGCGATCGGTGCTCACCCTTCGATTCGAGAGTGTCTAGAAAGCGGTCAGCGACAAGTTGAGTTCGAGACGCTCCGGTGTCGAGTACAAATCGATATGGTTTACCTTCGACGAACCCGTCCACGAAAATCGTGGCGCATTGGAGATCTTCCGCGTCCAGTTCCACGATCAACGGGACAATCGGCATATTCAACGGTAATCCACAAACGCCGCACGAATCAGACGGTACGAACAAATGTCTCACGGCATCACGACTTCGTCGAATGCCAGTCGCCAGTGGAAGGATGCAGATCTGTTGCGTCGGGTTTCCGACGTCAGTCAGGTCTTGGCTAGGTCACGCCGCCAGTGCAAGGTTGCAATTCTGCCGCGTCGGATCTCCGACACCAGTCACGTTTTCAAGTGGTAGAGGCGCGTAATGCCCTCGCCTGAAAGTGCCCACGCATCCGGCATAGTCAGATCAGACCAGAAGAGGGCGCGATTGGTGAGGGCGTTTGCGCCCACGAGGCAGGCCATCGCAGTTCCGTGAGTAACTACGCCGATTGGCCCGTCGCCTGAGTGGTCGACGAGAGAATCCACTAAGCGCGAAACGACCTGTTCGATCGGTTCCCAACCTTCAATCAGATTGCCTTGTAAGTAGCGAGTTACGGCGTCATCAAAGTTGCTTTCGATCCAGGGTCGCTGCACCTCACGGAGTCGATCGTCGCTGATTGCGTTCAGTCCAAGAACGTCGGCCACCGCCGCTGCTGTTGCCCGGGCTTTCTCTTCTGGACTGGTAACTATTCGGCGTAGGCCGCAGGTACTTAGACATGTGCCAAGGTTGTGCAACAACTCCTTACCCTTCGACGACAGTTGCCACTCCGATGGTGGTCGATCAGGCTCGACAATTGGCTCCGCGTGACGGATTAGCACGACATCTTGTTTCCAATCTGCGCGGAGGTGTTCCATGCCGTCCATACTTTCAGGGATCTCGGGCCGACCACTTGGAGCTCCGTTTCGGCCCGGCGAATCGCTGTGCACACTGAGGCTAGGAAAGGGTTTCAACTCTCTGCCATCGAACGGGCTCTAAGCGGTACAAGCCGCCAATGCGAGGTTGCATTTCTGTTGCGTCGGGTCTCCGACGCCACCAAAATCAGGCAACAACGATAGGCCGTGTACATCGCCTTCATGGGTCCAGTGCTACCAAAAACGCAGTCTGAATCGAATGCAGCGATCGAGCATGCCAAGACGCTCCTCGCGATATACCCTGTTGTTAGGCGCTGTTCGAGGTTGGGAACTTAGGTGAGAGGGATGTCGAATGAATCGGGTTCCCCGACTCCCGAGTTTGGAAAATTGAGTGCACGTCGAGCGTCGCTCAAGACTCGGTCAATTTGGTTTTCCGCTCTCGCCATCGCGACGATTGTTGTCATCGAGGGTTTTACACTTTCCTGGGGTGGTAATGGGTTGTATCCTTCTGGCGGTTCCACGCCATCTACCATTCGCGCCGCCAGCCCGAATATATGCGCAAAAGGAACAAGGTTCCGTTTCATCGAGATTGACTACATGAGGTACGGGAGTGGGGCGGAACCGGCCAAGGTGACTGGTCACGTTGTCACGCTCCACTGCGGTGGCTTCGATGACTTTCAATTTCTGGTGCACGCTACTACGGAGACGGTAAGTCTTCGGACCAACGCCAAGGTCACCCTTATGACTCTCGCGCCCGCCTTCTATATCGGGACGTTGAACGAGTTGAATGACTATTTGGCCCATGACGAAGACGGCAATGTCTTTCTAATCGCGGGTCCGAATTCCGGAGCGACGGCGCTCACCGCAATGTTTCATCCCTAGCCACAGCTTGATTGAACCCAGTCTCTTCGGCGACAGCCGATACGTGGTGGAGCGATCGCGTTATGTCTTTTCAGAAGTTCCATTCAGAGAAAATTCGAAGATGAGCCTTTGATGCACAATTGCAAGACGGTTATGTCGCGCTTCAACTCGACTTTCGCCAATGCGGGGTTGTAGATCTGTCACGTCAGGTCTCCGATACCAACAAACTCCAATTGTCTATGACCCGTTCGCCGTCATCGCAATTGTTCAGCAAAATGCGTCGACTATCTGAACCCGCAGGGGCTGTGATAAAGGGAGCCCTCCCGGACTTCCAATCCGCTCGCTACTCGCTGGCTGAACCTGGAGCCGTACGATGTCGCCCCGTTCCCGAGAAGTCCCATAAGTCGGATGCAACAACTCGATTCGTCGGCCAACCAACAACAGCGTGGCTCGAACCATTACTACCCAGAGACCGTTTCCTTTGGATCGACAAGTGATCTCAAAAGATCTTCCACATTGTTGAAGTTGGCAGCGTGGCCATCGAACTTGGTCATGTGGTCACGNNCATCGACTCGACGGCCTCCGCATCCGGCCAGCCCTCGAACAGCCACGTCTGGACGGTTCGAGTCGGCGGCTCCACCTCTATGAAGGTTCCACGAAACGAGCACTCGGTTCCGTCGTCGGTGATGAAGACGAAGCGGTAGTTCCCTCCTGCGCGCAGGTCGATCGAGCACTCCGTCACCTCTTCCCCAAATGGGGCGATGGTTTTCCTCATATGCTCCGGCTTCGTATGTACGTCGAAGACGAGTTCGATCGGAGCGTCGAACTCTCGAGTGATGACAATCTCAAGATCGTTCGGGAAATCGACGACTTCCGATCCATGCCGATTGGGTGTCACTGATTCTCTCCTTGTCGTTGAGGCTCTTTCATGTAGAGATCCAACCGATCCAGTGGGTCTTTCCACGAAACACTCTTAGCACTAAATTTTGAGAATGACTGGCAAGCCTCATACTCAAGCTGCCTACTGAAACGTCCAAGGCTGGGTAACAGACCTGTTACGTCGGGTCTCCGACAATCAGTGAAGTCAGTCTTGAGCGACAACGAAGATGCAAAACGGGTGCCCATCGGGATCGGCGTACACCCGTAACGGTTCTTCAACTGAATTCGAGCGGTCGAAAAGTGACTGACCACCCAGTTCAAGAACTCGTAAGTGAACGGCGTTCAACTCGTTGAGATTGCGAACAGTTAAGTCGAGATGTAATTGTTGTGGTACGGCTGAATTCGGCCAAGTTGACCTTGTTAGTACATCAACTTTTTGAAACGCTAAGCATGGACTTCCAGCTGGTGTGAGTAGATTGAGCCAGTCACGGCCGGCCGGATCTTCCGCGCCTGGACCGGGTGCCTCATGTCCATTTCGATAGACGAGCCCAAGTAACGATTTCCAAAACTCGGCGCTTGCTCGCGGACTCGTTGTGTCGACGACTACTTGCGCGACCCGGGGTAAGACGTGGTCTACCACGTTCAGCAGGTTACCCCGCTTGAAAGACTGCGTTTTATTCGCGAATGCTCAACCGCCAGTGCAAGGTTCCAGATCTGTTTCGTCGGGTTTCCGACACCAACAATCTGCGTCTACTTCATGCCACCATCTCCGGGCAGAACCATGGGCAGAGGAACGCCGTGAACAGGCACTTCAAAGTTGTCGGGATACAGCGTGATCCACTCGATCAACTCCTCAACGAGTACGAACGGCCGGTGAATTGGCACGATCAACGGCGTGGCTGGCAAAGTCAGGGCTCAAATTAACTCGTATTCTGTTCGCATGGTCAACGAGGACGTATGGGATGAGGAGACGGCGGCGGTCTACGACGAGGAGGCCGAGGAGATGTTTGCCCCGGAGGCAGTCGATCCTGTGGTTGATTTCCTGGCTCGGCTCGCCGGATCTGGATCTGCTCTTGAGTTCGCCATTGGCACCGGGCGCATCGGCATTCCACTCATGCGACGCGGTGTACCTGTCACCGGGATCGAACTTTCTGAATCGATGACCTCGCGCTTGAGGAAAAAAGCCAGCGAGGCGGATCTTCCGGTCGTAATCGGTGATATGGCGACTACGAAGGTACCCGGCGAGTTCAATTTGGTCTTTTTGGTGTGGAACAGCATCTCTAACCTGAGGACGCAGGAGGAACAGGTGGAGTGTTTTCGCAACGCCGCGCGCCACCTTGGTCCTGGAGGACGGTTCGTCATCGAGCTGTTCGTGCCGCCACTTCGGCGTCTTCCCCCTGGCCAAGTGGCTGTTCCCTTCGACGTGTCCGAGGCTCATACTGGCTTCGACACGTTCGACCTCGCTACACAGGGGTGCAACTCCCACCACTACACCCGCCAGCCCGACGGAACCATACGGTACGGCGTTGGGCACTTCCGCTATATCTGGCCCGCGGAATGCGACCTGATGGCGCAACTAGCCGGGATGGAACTGGAGGAGCGTGTCGAAGACTGGGACGACAAGCCGTTCACCTCTGAGAGCGAGAAGCACGTCTCGGTGTGGCGCAAGGTGTAGCCGGGCCGCGTCGTACAGGCGACCTTCGGCCGACTCTCCGCGTCAAGTCGACGGTTGGAACCGCCGATTGGACATTGTGCATGTCGGATCTTCGACTCAAGCGAGATCACGATGGCCAACTCGTTTTTGTCGCGCGGCTGTGTCCGTTATTTTACCGCGGCCCGGATTGGTGAATTAGCCCTATCATGACGCAGGAAACGTCCAACTCATATCGCACTCAGTACATCGGCAAGTCGGGAAGCAGGGACCATGACTCGAATGTCAATAAGCGCGTTTGAACGATTGAGCTAAGGCTCTAGGCGTGCACCGCGACAACTCGTCGGAGATCGACAGCTATGTAAGGATTTGGCTCACACTCTGTCACTTGGCGGCTGAGCAATCATGATCACCGTCGGCGTGCTGTTCGTCGGCGTGGCGTTATTGATCATTGTGTTTTACTGGTCTAGCCGTTACGGAGACCGGACGAGAGGGTCTGGAACCTCACTACGTCGCGGTCCCGGCGCACACACTACGTTGATTGGTCGGCCCAAGGTGGCTTACGAAACGCGGGACGAGGCCGAAGCGCGTGCTCGATCGTTGATGAAGCACGAAGGTGCACCAATGAGTGTTTATCGATGTGGCGTGTGCGCCAAGTGGCACGTAGGACACGAGTAACAGCATTCGGTCGGACGCTATTTTCAATGCGCCATTTGTCTTGTGATTGGGTCGCGAAAGTTGGCGGGTTGTTAGACACGATAGGTAAGAGGAAGGCTTTGGAGGAACCGGAAGTTGCTCAGATTCCAATCAGCTTTTAGAGCATCTAGGTTGTAGAAAGAAGGACGAAGGCTTCTAATCGTGGAGGGCGTCTTTCTGCGAGCAAAAGGTAAGCGAGAGGCCATGTAGTGAGGTCATTGATGAGCAAGGGTCGATTATTGACGATCGCAATCGTCGTCATCGTGGGCGTCACGGTCGTTTCAATTCGACCATTCTCGCAAGGCGCGTCGGTGTTGCCGCCAATTAGGAGTGGCTCGGTAAGCGTCTTGACCAAGTCGACGGTCCTCTACTTCGATATTGGCGCATCAGTTTCGGTCGGCGTTCAACCGACACCACGAGATCCGCGAGGCCAACCGACCAATCGTGGCTACTCGAACCGCCTTGTCACACTTGATGCTGTCAAGGGAGTCACGCTGAAACTTACGGAACTGGGTTGCCCCGGCGAATCCATTGCCACGATGCTTCACGGTCCCGATCCCTGCTACGTGACTCCCGACACCCAACTCTCCGACGCCGTCGCCCTATTACACGCACACCATGGTGCTGTCACGCTCGTCACCGTGGATCTCGGCTTTAACACGCTCGATGTTTGCCTCCGCGGTATTGACATTGACCTGACCTGTATCACCGCGCAACTTTCGTTGCTTCGTCAGCAACTCGGCCAAGTCATGCGTGCACTTACCAAGGCTGCGGGACCGAACGTAGTTTTCATTGGCCTCGGCCATTACAACCCTTACTTGACAAAGGCAACGAAAGAAGGAGCAGCGGAGGTTTTTGCCGGGAATAGTTTGGTGGCCCTACAGCGGATGAATCAATCCCTCTCGCAGGTCTACAGCTCATTCAATGTTCGTATGGCCGATATCTCCAGAGCGTTCCACGAACAAGACACCAAGGTCGTCCGTAATATCAAGAAGGAAATCACTACGGCGAACGTGCTGTACGAGTGCAAATTCACTTGGATGTGTGCGCCGAAGCCATTCGGCCCCAATATCCATCCGACTGACGCCGGTTATCTTGCCATTGCCCAGGCAATTGAGGCAGTGTTACCCGCAAGGCTTTGAGAAGCTACCTTCGGCGGCCAACGTACGGAGTCCTTTCGAACAGTTCGCGGCAGTGAAGCTTGGTGTGACGCCGCCGGGCCGCACAATCAAAACTACCGGTAGCGCGTTTGTCCTTCGCGACCATTCGATAATTGAGAGTGGATCCATTTCACTAGGAACCAGCCGGACTGCCCAGCGTCGTGTTTGAGTCATATTGATCGCTTATGTGGTCACTCTCGAGATTTCACCGATGATTTTGGCGGACAATAATTTAGAGGACAGTTCTTAGACAATTATTAGGACGAAAAACTTAGCGAGTCGTCGGCGTTAGAATTATTGTTTATTCTTTCGCCGAACGACGCGTCGTTTTTCATCGATATTCCTTGCCTAAGTGGAGGTCCATCTGGAAGGACAATCGATGCTACGCCGAGAGAGTGTTGTCATCACATTGCGAAATGAAAACGAGGTCATTTTGAATTTACCCGATGATTCAACGAAGGTTCCCGACGAGGACGTTACGAATCAGTCTTGGCGGAAAAACCTGCGTACCAGATTGTCCATTCGGACCCAACGACGCAAGTGGGGTGGTCGCGCTGATACATGGGACCGACACAACGACGTTGGAATGTCCAATGTTGCTGCCCGCGCGATTGAAATGGCTGACGTGCGTCCGGGCATGGTCTGCGTGGACCTTGGGTGTGGCGGGGGACGACTCGCGCTGCTCTTGGCTAAGAGCGGAGCCACCGTGATTGGCGTTGACGTGAGTGATGCCATGATTCAGCGAATGGAGTCTCAAGCTGAGAGTGAGGGCATTGGCACGCTCACGGGTATGGTCATGCCGATCCAAAATCTCTCATTACCAGACGAGTCAGTGGACCTGGTGATTACAAATTACGCACTACACCATCTACTTGACGCGGACAAAGCCAAGGTCGTGCGAGCTGCTTACGGATGGTTACGGCCCGGCGGTCAACTCATCATCGCGGACATGATGCTCGGACGCGGCGCCACGGCACAGGATCGTCAGGTCATCGCCAGCAAAATAAAGATCATGGCGAAAAAAGGACTACCGGGATACTGGAGAATCCTAAAGAACGCGGGGCGGTTTCTCTTTCGCGTTCATGAACGTCCGATAACGCCTGAGGCGTGGAGTCGCCTCTTTGAAGCGGCGGGATTCGTGAACTTGGAGAGTGTCAACGTAGTGGCCGAGGCCAACGTCGTAAAAGGAAACAAACCCGGCAATTGACGCGTTCATGTCAGCCCACCGGAGCATCGGGACACGACCCGGTGTTTGGCCCGAGCGTCATCTTGCTCGTGATCGTGGCCAATCCCGACACCGTTCCCGCCGCGATCATGGCGTGGCCATTTGCCGGGCCGTGTCGCAGGTAGCGCTCGAGGAAGTCGAGTGTCACGCGGACCACGACTTGTAGGGGCGCACCAGGCGCTATGTACGCGCTGAGGTGCGTTTGTCCGATCATCGAGAGGTAGTACTTGGGCTGAGGAGCCCCGTTGTAGAGTTGAACGCTGCACGCCACCGGATTCTCGGTGAGGTCATTGGTCCCTTGCACGACGAGCATCGGAACGGCCGGCGTGGTGAAGTACGTCCCATTGAACCAAGCCAGTTCGGCGCCAGAGAGTATGACGGCGGCCTTGATGCGTGCGTCGCGACAACAGGTGTTGGCGATCGCCGCCAAACTTACGTCGCCCCCGTCGGATTGCCCGATCACGCCTACCGCAGTTGGGTCGATCAGGTTCGACAGTGTGCCCCCAGCGTGGGCGTTGAGGTGTAGGAGTGAAGAAATAACGAAACTCAGGTCGGCTGGATGATGGATGATGTCGGTGCGAACTAGACCTCCGGGTGAGCTCGGCGAGGTAAAGGGATAGGTCGGATCGACAACTACGTACCCGGCCCTCGCCCATGCGTTGAGCAGTAGCGCGTATCTCTCTGGCTGAATGTCAAAGCCCTGCGAAAAGACAATGAGGGGGTACGGCCCCTTTTGTCGCAAGGGGGCCGCGCTGGCGACGTCAGGACCACCGGGCGTGCCAATTGCGGGATAACGCACGATCGTTCCCAGGGAGCGTGCCGCGAGGCCGTTGGAGGCCGGCTTCGTGAACGTCAGTGAGGTGGTACCCACCGCCGACGTAAAGCTCGCAGGCGTTGTCGTGCTGGTGGTAGTTGTCGACGACGTTGAAGGTGGGTTCAGGTGCGAAGAGTGAAACTTGAGGATCACCACTGACGCAATCGTCAGCAACACCAGGACTGTCGCCATTGACCGCCGACGCCGCCGCACGGTTGTTCGGCGGCGGTGCCTCGATGTCGACATCGGCTGAAGCGTAGCAGCAGGGTTCGCGCGAGCTGGCTTGAACGTCATCTCTCTATCGTCCGATGCAGCCGATACAATCGGTTATCTTCGTGGCCATGACTTTCGTTGGCGGTGTCATTAAATTGACTCGTTCACAATGACCGACAAGGTGAACGTCCGTACGCTCGTCGACGCGGACCTACGCGAAGCCGCACTACTTCATCGTGACGTACTCGATATGGAGTTCCTCTCTCGCTTGGGACCGGCCTTCATGCGCGCTTACTACCAGGCGTGGATCGAGGCACCCGGATCAATCTCGCTCGCGGCGCTCGACGACGATGGCCGCTTACTTGGCGTACTGCTTGGGGCGAACGATCCAGCGACGCACGTTCGAGCGATGATTCGCCACCGTGGGCTCGGTTTAGGGATCAAACTTGTGACGTACGCCTCGGTTCACCCACGTCTAGCCAAGGACCTGGTCGTTACTAGAAGTCGGCGCTACGCGCGGGGCATTACGCGGCTCTTTGTGACGCGACTCGCGCGCTCCTCCAAGTCCCAAACTCAACTCGCCGAACCGGTGGTGGGCGAGATAACGCACGTCCTGGTCCGGCCAGAAGCGCAGGGTAGAGGCGTGGGCCGAGTTTTGCTTGACGCCGCGGTGAGCGCAGCACGCCTCGCCGGCGTCCAGGAGCTCGTGCTGGTAACACCCCCGGAATTAGGGGCACGGTACTTCTACGAGAGTCTGGGATGGCGGCCCGAGGGAGCCATGAAAAGTCGCAGCGAGGAAGAGTTTCTACGGTTTCGTTTTATTGTGCGCGAAGGAGGTCCGAGCGATCCCGACCCTTCATTTGGCGACACCTCGGGCCACTAAAGCCTATGAATCTCGTCATTGACGAGGTGGGGGATGTGGGCCTTATTTCGGTGGTGGTGCGCGACGCCGCGGCGAAGGGGTTCCGGGATACTTCACGAGTCGCCGGGTTCGACGATGCAGGGCACGTCGGCGCTGAGCGCGCCGACGTGTGTTCCAAAGAGTGAGCAGGGCCAGGGCGACAAGAGCAGCCACGAAAAAGAAGATGTAATCAGGCCCGAGACCGCGTGACGACTGAGCTGGACGGGTGGTTTGCGTTACGGGCACGGTGGTGGTTGACGTTGTCGTCGTTGTGGCCGAGGGCTGACGGCCCACAGCGAGCGTCTCCGTTGCAAGGAGTGCCCCGGCACAACCGGGGGTGGGAGTAACGCCGATCAACTGCGGAACTTGAGGCGCTTGAGGAATGCCAAACAGAACGGTCGAGATGGCGTCCGCCATGACGGTTTGACCGGCACTGTTGGGATGGAGATTGTCGGCATTGAAGTAGCCCGAGTAGGGCAGCGTGGGCCGACAGGCCCCGTTGTAGACGTCACCCATTACCGCCGCCAAATTGATGACGCCGTCGAAACCCGATACTGGTGAAAGCATCCAGGCGTTGACGGCACTCAAGACGGCCTGCTCAGCTGGCAGCCAGGCTTCCGGTCTCTCGCCATCAACACCAGTGGATGAACTGCGGGGTAGCAAAGTGACTCCAAAAATCTTTGCGCCGTGCGCGTGAGTCTCGGCAATCGCTTGGCTCATACCGCTCTCAATGGCGGCGGCGGTGCCGTAGGGAGGAATCGGGTGACCGGTCTCGCCTCCCGCGCCGAACCAGATGTCATTGGTCCCAAGGAACAGCACCACATCTCTGACACCGTGTAAATCGAGAGCGTCGGGTAGTAGGCGGGTCACACCCGGCACTCCGCCAGAAGTGTTTTCATAAGTGGTGTAGGGCGGAAATACCGTCAATGTATTTCCCGTAATGCCTTCATTGACCACCGACATCTGATGAGAGGCCGATAACCTCGAGATCCGCATTTGCAGCGCGTTCACCCAACTAAAAGCGTGATTGGTATACCCAAAACCGTCGGTGATGGAATCGCCAAGGGCCACCACCGTGCCTTGCGCGGGCGAACCCCCGACGGCGACGGAGGTCAACCAACGCATATTGGCGCTGGCGAGGAGCGGATTGAAGCCGGCTCCAGTCGGGTTATTGGTGAGATTTCCAGCGCCATTGCTAGTGGCGTATGAGTCGATGCGCTCATCGCAGCAGAAGTGCGCACTTACCGTCGCTGAGCCCGCAGTTGCCAGGCTGACGGCGATTGACTCTCCGGCTCGAACAGTCATCAGGAAAGGGTCGCTGCTAACGCGAGAATGGGGTGCGATTGTGACGGATCGACTTCCGTGATTGAACGTGACGGGAATAATTGTTCCCGGCACGACGTCAATCCCACTTTGTTGGACGCCGACGGTAACGGCGATGAAGGTGGTCGTCGTCGAGCTCCAGTCGTTTGAGAATGAGAGGACCAGAGAGTGTCCCGCCACGGGCAACGTGGCAATGTCGCGGGTAGTGGAGTTGTAAGTGAGTCCTTCAGCTATGTCCGTGGGAGAAGTCCAGATCGTCTGCAACCTCGGAGACAATGTTGTCGAAGCCGACGCAATCGCGTTGGTGCTCACCAATGATCCGAACATCAGCACGAGAACCACCGTGATTCGGGCCGTGCCATTTCGTCGAGAAGGGAGCGCTTCAAAGGTTTCCCTCACGACGATCGACCAACTACCCATAGGACGCTGCTTCGCCCTTCGTCGCTACCGCGTTTGCTGACGTCAATGGCCACACGCAAGCCCTAAATGGTCTTTCCCGCGACCGCTAATGCGCGCTGCGCCGTCGCGGACATGCGCCACCTTTGGAGAAAGGCGTCAGGTGAGATGGTGATCAGTTTCCGATATCGCCACGAATACTTGGTTAGTTGCGGGAGTGTATTCCGGCCAACATTGAAAACTGAAGGTCGAAAATCGTCAAGTATCACTCCGACCTTCACGCCGAGGCTGCGGGCTCCCATATTTTCACCAGCCTACTTACCACCCATCCTTCAATGTGGCCGCTACACCATAAGTCCACGCACAAGTGAGCACGAGTTCCGTCGTTCGTCATTCGGCCAACGAAGAAGAAAGTCCACTTCCGGAAAGCGGGTCGAGGGTTGCCAGTGAACTAACAAATCTCCGATCAAGGATCATCAGATGCTCGATTGGCCCGTTTTCAGATGTGGCTCACGATGTCGACCAAAAGGAGTTCGCGGCCCTCAAACTGTTAAGAGAACGCGACTACTTAAAGTGAAGTGCGTCGAGGGCACCTTGAATCGAATAGGCGTAGGCATCGCTGGTGTAAGTGGCGCCCGAAACGGCATTAATTCTCGTGCTTTGCGCTTGCAAGACCTCATTTTTTAAAATCGGTACGACGTATTGCTCCAGCTGCTGGGAGTAGGACTCGAGGGTTTGCAGCGATTCAACTGTGAGATCCACAATGCGATTGTTGACAATGGTCACCTTCACGGCCATTTGTCCGTAGGAGTAGTTCTCCAAAGGTCCAGTGGCGCTGCCGTTAATGTTCGACGAAGGAACGGTCGTTGTAGTAGTCGTCGTTGTAGTAGTCGTTGAACCGCTTGGCGGTGGCTGTGTCGATGAACTGGTGGTGGTTGTAGTAGTCGTTGAACCGCTTGGCGGTGGCTGTGTCGATGAACTGGTGGTGGTGCTCTGCGTCGGAGTAGTTACCTTTGAAACGGGCGAACTTTGGCTCGAAGGAACGTGCAGGGTTAAGACGCCAAAGAAACCGGCGACAGTAGCTCCTAAGAGCGTGAGCGATCCTTTCATATTGTCCTCATCTCAGATGCTGTAGGCCTCTTGGTGAAGAGCTTTCGCGTCGACACCGGCTCTGCGAGCCATTTTCGAGGCGTCTCGAACAAAGTCTTCGGGGCCACTAATAAATACGTCACGCTTGGCCATATCAGGTACTAATTTCGCAATTGAATTTAATGGAATCGCTTCTCTACTACCAACGAGTCGATGGACGACACCTTTTCGAATTCGCACGAGTTCATCAACTTCATCGGCCAAAATTAGATCCTCATCGCGCGACGCACGAAGCACCACTATGGGCCGCGATTTTAGGGGAAGATCTTCCAGAAGCGATCTTGCAGCGGTCACGCCAACACCGCCGGCTATCAAAAGTACTCGGCCGCGCCGCATGGCAAAGGCCGTAAATGCACCGTACGGACCTTCAACCGATACTTGGGTGCCCACTTTGATTTGCGCTACAGCCCTTGAAAAATTACCAACGCCTTTGACCGTCAATCGAATATAAGGCGGCTTAGGTAAAGCGGACACCGTAAAAGGGTGTGCTTGCCACCACATTTGAGGTGTCATGAAACGCCATTCAAAGAACTGACCGCCGGAGATAGCCAATCGATCGAGATGGCGCCCCTCGAGTATCACCGAGACGACGCCGGGCCCCTCCGACCTAATCTCCGCTACTTTCAATCGGTGCACCAAGGAGCGATATATAGGAAAGCCGATGCGGTACGTGACCACGAGAGCGGCGGTCAAGAGCCACGCGATTGCCCAACCAATCTTCGCGAGCGGGTGTCCGACGAATGAAGGGCCGAGAACTATTTCGTGGGCGAAGGAGATGAAGAGCGCAAGGTACATAAGTAGATGAACCAGCCACCAACTCTCCCTCGGAATTCGAGACCGTATCCGCGGTAGAGAAATTAACCCGATGCCGACCATGATTCCCAACGCCACCGTGGCTGACACCATGCTGGGAAACTTATTTATGATGACGCCAACTTCCTTCAGCACGCCCCTCTTGGCAACCTCTGCGTAGGCGAGACTCAAAAAAACGGCGTGGACTGTAATCAACGCAATGGTCCATGGAGCCAAGAGTCGGTGCCAATGGATGATTCCGTGTTGACCCAACATTCGTTCGAGTGCGGGGAGTCGACTCGCGAGAATGACCATGAGCAGTGCGAGGTACGTGCCGACCATCCCGGTGGTGGATCCGACAAACATAGCGATCCCACCTGGGACGTTGAGCTCGCTAAGGGTGCCGTCGACAATTGGTAATCCAGCCACGAAACCCAACCCCAGGCCACACACCAACAAGACGGCATAGAAGGAAATGGGGTTGGGGCCATGGGTCACAATCATTCTGGTCTGGCTCTGCCGAGTCCTTGGCCCATGGGCGCGCGCTTGAGAGTCGAGTTTGCCAGTTTCCAAGTAAGGCTCCAATACCGTGCCACCTAAGTGACGTGTCAGTTCAGGCTAATCAGCAATAGCGCGTACTCCAATGAATCTTGACAACTTCTTACTAAATGTTTGAAGTGTCGATGCGCAGTCCAGTCATCGATGAGTCGAAGTTCAGACCCGCGAGGCTCAACAGTTGTGATTGATGCTCGAGGTCACTCGACATTGCAATACTCCGCTCGACGTTTTTCAATCATGAGCGGCGAGAGAGATCAGTGGGAAAGCGGTTGTCCACTTCCGTTGTTGATCGAACGAAACCGTGAACGCCTCAAACTCCGGTAACTCGTCAATGACTTTAAGGAGATCGTTGCCCGCGACGACGAGAGCGGTGGCGAGTGCGTCGGCCAGACCGAGGTCGGGTCCCATCACGCTGGCCGACGCTACACGGGTGCAGAAGTCGCCCGAATGGGGATCCCTGAGGTGTTGACCGCGCTCGTAACTTCCAGATGTAGCAATGCAACCATCAAGAGCAACGATTGCGGTTAACTCGCTCGGCACGAGGGGATTAGTGATGCCGACATGGAACTTCTCGTTCTCGGAGGGGTATCCAAATGATGCGATGTCGCCCGCGGCATTCACGATGGCACCGTGCACGGGAGCGCCAAGAAGGTGATGAAGGGCCCGTTGCGCCGCCCATCCCTTGACGTAGCCCGTTGGATCCGTACCACCGGGAAGGGCCCAGGGATCGAACCAGCCCCGGGAAAGTTCGCGAGCGGCTTCGCACGCTTCGAGTACTTCGCCAATGACCTCCGGCAAGTTCGCGATATCGAGTTCTCCTCGCTGATATCTACTCATCGGGCTGTCAGCTTTCCAGAGACTAAAGACACTGTCGGCGTGATGAAGCGACGCCAGCGCAGAACTTAGATAGGGAGTGATCAGTTCGCGGTTCACCGTGGGGGGGCCGTAAACATCGATCGTCACGACCGTTCCCATCACGTCCTCTGCGTGATGCAAGATCAGGTCACTCGACTCGAGCGGATGATTGAGAGCGTCGACGTTGTTCACTCAAAGTCCGAGCGTGGTCAATGCGGCCTGGAGGGACTGGATGAAGCCCGCACTGGTATAGCTGGCTCCGGAGACGCTTTGAATGTTGCCGCTTTGCGCCGCCATGGCCTCTTGCTCAAGAATTGGGATCGCCATCGCGTCGATTGACTGTGAACGGAAGTTTCCACCATCATTGAGACTTCCGATTGAGACTGCCGTGATTTTGGAGCCGGACACTTTGACACTGACTGAAAGTAGACCGAAGTGATAGTCGAGCAACGGTCCGGTGGCCGTTCGCGCACCCGTTGAAGCCGTCGTGGTCGTCGTGGGGGCCGATGGTCGAGTCGTCGTGGGGGCCGNNGCCGGTGGTCGAGTCGTCGTGGGAGTAGTTGGACTTGTCGCCGCAGTGGCACCACCGTCATCTCGTGTTCTTCGTGGAGTGAGCGAAGTCGTCGTTGTGCTTGGCGTTGCTGTGCTTGTCGTCGTTGGCGCCGGAGGAATTGTCGTCGCTGCCGATGGGGAGGTTCCGGCACTGGTGGTCAGGCCAGCCAACGCAAGTGAGGCGGGAGCCGTATGGAATTGGAGGACGCCGGCAAGACCCAGTGCTGTGCCCACGATGACCAAAGGGGCTCGTTTCATCGCGCTACTTCAATCATCAGAACGCAAACTCCTCAATATGAATTCGATCGGGGTTCACGCTCAGTCGGGAAAGAGCGGCGGCAATCTGATCGGTGAATCCAGAGGGACCGCAGAGGTACACATCACACTTGGCGATATCTGGAATCAGGCGCCGCAAGACAGTTGCGTCGAGGGGCACATCCTTGCGCGAACCGACGATTTCGTGTAGTCGGCCCTGCCGCTGATCTACGAGTGTCTGCATTTCTTCATGATGCACAAGATCCTCGACCCTTGACGCTCGAATCACGGCGGTCACACGCACGTCCGTTGGCAGATCCTCCAACAGGGCACGAAGTGGTGTTATGCCAACGCCCGCGCCGATCAAAGCCACCTCTTCGCTCCGACGCACATGGCGCGTGAACGCGCCGTACGGGCCCTCGACAAAGACCCGGGTGCCCGGAGTCAGATGTGCCACCGCGCTTGACTGGTCCCCAAGTGCCTTAACGGTCACGCGCAGATACGGCGGACGGGGCAGTGCCGATAGTGAGTAGGGGTGGGGATGCCACCAGAGTCCCTTTTGGAGAAAACGCCACTGAAAGAACTGGCCGCCGGCGACGTTCAAGGTCGAGAGATGACGACCAGAAATCGTCAGAGAGTACACCCCGGGAGCCTCCTCTTTTACTGCCGCGACCCGGAACTGATGTTTCAGATTCCGGGCGACTGGCACGAAAACGCGACTGGCCAGTACGACGGCCGCGGCACCGGCCCATAGCGCAATCCAGAACAGTTTCGCGAGCGGGTGACCCAAGAACATAACGCCGGTTTGAATCTGATGAGTGAAGGCGAGCATTAAAGCGATGTAAATGTAGAAGTGAACAACCCACCACGTCTCGTACTTCATATGGCGGCGGGCGATGCGAAAAGATGTCACGCCCGCGACGACGAGCAATCCAAAGCCAACGGTGGCAGCGAGCATGTCCGGGTAGTGCTGAACGAAGACCCAGAACTGAGCGACCGGTCCAACACTGGTCGTCTGACCGTAGCCCATCGTGGTGAAGAGAATGTGCAGTGCGATCAATCCAATGGGCCATCCGCCGATGCGACGATGCCAACGCACGAGTCGGTCTTGTCCTACGACTCGCTCCAGCCACGGCATGCGCGACATCAAGACGACCATTATGAGCATCAGGTAGCTACCGGTCATGGCGCATAGGCGCCCGAGCGCCATTAGCAAACCACCTGGGGCGGCGAGCTGGCTCCACGACTCGGTCGCGATGACGAGCGCGATCGAGATACCTAGCCCAACTCCAGCCAACCCCGCCATACCATCGGCGATCCAGGGACGTGGAGGGGAACTGGGGCGGCGTCTTCTTGGTGCGTCCCGACCTGACCAGGAGGGTTGCAGGGCCCTGCGACTTAGAGAGGTTGACCGCATACGAGAACGGTAACGCTTCGACGTAAGAAGAGAGCAAGAATACGTTACAAATACTGATTTTAGAAATTTGACAATTGCGTTACTGCGCGTTCCCACCAATTTTAAGTCATCGCTCAATCGGGGCAATCGCCTTCACGCATCAGTTAGCGAAGTCAACGAACTCGCCCATTGCCATCGCCAGCAATACCGTAATTGCGCCAGCGAGCGAACCCACATTCGGTAATGCCAAAAGATCGTCCCCGGTGGTCGCCCACACTCCGTCGGCGTAGAGATTGGCGGCACTCAAATGGCACGATCTCGCGTTCCGCACGCGTCAAGAAAATGGCCACCCACGCGCTGGAGTGTTGCGCCACGTCTGCCCATTGAACGAATCGCCAAAGCCAAGTTCGCCCTCGTCGTGTTGGAAAATGAATGATTCTGCCCTATTTGGTCCTTACTAGCATTGTCGATGGGAGGGGTGAATTTCATGGCCAACTGGACTTGGAGTCTGCGATCACGCGATGGCGCCATGAACGGACTTGAGTTTTCGCGAGCGACGACGGCCAGCGGATTTACTCGTGCATTGATTCACGCGGCACCCGCGCAACTATCGGTAGAAGTTGAAGATTCTCGGGAGATCGTCGTCGCCCGAGCCAATGACCTCGACCGCATAGGTGACTACCTACCAATGACGATGTTGATACTTAATGGTGCCGAGATAAGCCGAAGTGAGGTGTGGCCCGATGACAGCATGTACGGACTACCCGTGTTGCTGGCGGGGGGCGAAGTGGGACTGCTTCGCGAGTGGCACCATGCCGAGGACCACAGTTGGTGGAAATGGTCGCTTGAGCTGGCGAACCACAAGGGTCGACCGGCTGACTGGGCGGCGCCAGATCAAGTTATCCAAAGATGAATCTGCGCGAGCGTTGTAGCCGAAGGCTCACTAACGCGTGACGATTTCGTAGCACCAGTTGCCGACGTCGTCGAATCTCCTAGGCGAATCAGATGTCTCGTGCTGGCTCGTTGCTAGCCTGCCCAGGTGCGACTTACCTTCAGTGGTGTGCTCTGGTACTGGAGAGGTCCATCGCCCTTTCATTTCATTACCGTGCCTGTCGATGAGAGTGCCGAACTCCATGCGGTCTCGGCGCTCGTGACCTACGGTTGGGGCGTCATCCCAGTCGTTGCGAAGATTGGTGCCACGAGTTGGAGGACGTCACTATTTCCAAAGGACGGAGGGTACTTGGTGCCGGTCAAAGCTAAAGTCCGAGAGGCTCAAGGACTCGATCTGGGTGACACTGCCAAGGTCGTTCTTACGGTCGGCGTCACGCACTGACTCGAGTCCCCACACCGGCATTCCATATGAGCTCAGCGTCGTGAACTTAGAGGATGTCGTCGATCTGCGCGACCGCTGACCTCGATCCTTCTTCCATCCCCATTGAGAGCATTTGTTCCATAGCCTCCAATGACGGGAAAGCTGTCACGATGACCATTCGTGTGTCGCCACCGGCCCCCTCGTCGAAGTCAACTCGAACCATCATGGTTGGCATATCGATCTTGGGTTCTCCCAGATCATCGGCGAGCCCGCTTTCGAACTCGAGTCGGCGCGGTGCGTCGACTGCAACTATGCGCCACCAACCATGCGGTCCGTCTCCCTCGGGTCCGGTCATGAAGTAAGAGACACCACCACCGGGGGAGAGGTCATGGTCAACCACCGTCGCCGGATACGTCGGCGGCCCCCACCATCGCTCAAGCAAGCGGGGGTTTTCCCACATCTCCCACACTCGCTCGATGGGCGCATTGAACTGCGCCGTGATGGTCATGGTCAAGGCTTTGAGATCCTTGTCGACGCTGGTGATGGTCATGAGGTGCCCCCTTTGTTATCGGTTTTCCATAAGAATCTCGGCAAATCGATCGAGACGACTTCGCCAGACGGTTTCTATCTGTGCAAGTAGTCCCACCGTGTAAAGGACGGTGGCGACGTCGCCGCGCACCATTTGCTCGCGCCCTCGACGCCGTTTGGTCACCAACTCTGCTCTTTCGAGCACTGCGACGTGTTTCTGCACAGCGGCGAAGCTCATCGGGTAAAAGGACGCCAGTGTCGACACCGAATGCTCGCCCTGGAGAGAGCGCATCAGTATGTCTCGGCGCGTGGTATCAGCCAGCGCATGGAATAAACGATCGGCCTTTTGGTGGCTCTTACTATGTACAACCATATAGTTGTATATTAGCATGACGCTGACGATTAGCTGGTTGAAACCGTTCGCGTTCCTTTTCTGCCCGATTTCGCCAGTAATTCGACGAGACCGTGGCCGGCATGGAAGAGCACGTCAGTACGTGAGTGATCACGGTAGGGGCATTATTGAGCCGATATCACTTTGACCACCTCGCGCACTTGGCAATGGTGGCATGTAAATATTGAGCATGGACATTATCCCGGGTGATCCGGTCGGCGATCGACCGGCCGTGAACGACCTGGACGAGCAAGGTCGTCCCGAACCCCCGCTCGCGGGCGATGAGTCCTCGACCTTGGTGGGCTACCTCGAGTACCAGCGCGCGACATTTGCCTGGAAGTGCGCGGGGCTGGACGCGACGGGCCTCAACGCCAAGATCGCTTCGTCGTCGATGACCCTAGGCGGGTTGCTTAAACACCTGGCCCTCGTCGAGGACTACTGGTTCTCACAGCGGTTGTGCGGACGGGACTCGCAGTCCCCGTGGGACACGGTCGACTGGGACGCTGACCCTGACTGGGATTGGCACAGTGCAGCCGCCGATACTCCCGAGCAGCTCCGTGTGCTCTGGCAAGACGCCGTGGTCCGCTCGCGCCTCACGGTCGCCGAAGTGTTGGTTGACGGTGGTCTCGGGCAGTTGGCCCGTCGCGCGTGGCCCGACGGTCGATCTCCAAGCCTGCGCTGGATCTTGTGCCATTTAATTGAAGAGTACGCGCGACACAACGGCCACGTCGACCTCCTGCGCGAATCGGTGGATGGATTCACCGGTGAGTGACTGACCGGGAGAGGCTGTTTACGTAGACCCGTTCTCCGCGCACGGGCTCAGATTCAAAGGTAGGTGCGGAACTCACAGGTAGTGGCTCTCGCAGCGCGGTCGTCGAGTCCATGTCGTAAGTAAATTTGTTGTGCGATCACTCAGTCTCGGAATATTCGTCGAGGCGCGCGGCGATAAGTTCTTTTACTAGGGCCTCCGGTAGTGGCTCACTGACGGAAAACCGAAGTGTCCCCTTTGACCGCGAATACTTGGTGAGGTGGCCCCCTAAAGCCTCGAGCACTGATCCACTATGGGGGAAATAACTCAGATGCTGTCTGTACGCTGCGAAGCCCGCGAAGATCTTGCCGTGCAGCCGGAAAGCGGGAATGCCGTACGAGATGCACTCTTCGGCTTTGGGCACGATTGCCATGATCGTTTGGCGCAAATCATCCAACGCCGCTCGTTGATCTGGATTCAGCGCTGCGAAGTAGTCATCGATCTCTTGCTTGGACATGCCTTCGGTCTCCACACTTACTGCGCCAAACTCACGAGCGCGATCCCACCACCTAGCTCAAGTGCGGACGAGTTCCACCACCGGTATGACCCGGGTCGTCTTTGCTTGGTACTCAGCAAACCCTGGGTACCGTTGGGCTTGGACGGCGTAGATTCGGTCGCGCTCGTCGCCTTCAACCGGGCGCGCAGTGGCATCAAACTTCTCGTTGCCCATTTCCACGGTCACGTGAGGCTCTGCCACGAGATTATGGAACCAGTCGGGGTTGGTGTCGGCTCCGGCTTTCGATGCGAAGACGTAAATGGTTTCCGCCTCGTGCAAATACATCATCGGATTAGTTCGTGCGGTGCGCGAGCGAGCACCCGTCGTGTGCAGTAGTAACACTGGAGAGCCTTCAAAGGGTCCGCCCAACTTGCCGTCATTAGCGCGAAATTCGTCAATAATCGTTGCGTTCCAAGCATTGGCAGCCTCCGCCGCACTTGGAGTTGATGTCTCCTCGTCGCTCATGGTCGTTCCTCTCTGTTCATCACGCGTCCCTTTAGATTAACGATCCCGCAGAATATAGACTCGGTCCTAATTGCTAGAGGGGGCCCCATGTCCAAATACCTGCTTGAAATCACGTACACCTTGGAAGGTGTCAAGGGAGTCAAAGAAAAGGGCGGCTCGGCTCGACTCGCGGCGGCCACGGAGTTAATTGAAGGCGTAGGCGGCAAGATTGAGTCCTTCTACTTCGCCTTCGGCGGTACCGACGCGTTCGTCGTCGCCGATCTGCCCGACGACGTTAGTGCCATGGCCGCCGCGTTGACGGTGGGTGCCGCGGGCGGCGCGACTACTCGCACCGTTTCGCTTTTGACGCCCGCACAAGTGGACACAGCCGCGAAAAAGAATGTCAAGTACCGCGCGCCGGGGAGCTGACCGAACGGTGCATCGCCGCGCGGCGTGATTGCTGGCATTGAAATACTCACGGAGTGTGGCTCACGTTGGTCTTGATCGTTTAATTCACGTGATACTCTGACGCCTCTCGGTGGTCGAAACGTACGACCTTTGTTACTACGATTGAGTCGAGGTGTCCCGTGTCCGAACTGCTCTTTACGGCTTTTAGTAACCGCGTTGACGCGATAAAACTCGCGCACGACGTGGGGGAGCGGTTGGCGGGCGAGGGTTTTACCTCGACACTTCATCTGCTCGACTCCTCGGACGCGCCGGTGTTGGATGCGTCGACGCTGGTCGTCAGTTTGGGCGGCGACGGGACTTTTCTCAGAGCCGCTCGACTAGCCCACGCGGTCGGAGCTCGGGTGGTAGCTGTGAACCTCGGTCAGTTGGGTTTTCTCTTGAACGTGCCGTCCACTGAGATCGCTGAGAACGTCAAGGGCGCCTTAGAAAAAAACATCGTGTCCGAGCGACTGGCTTTAGCGATCACGTTCTCGGGTTCCAAAGATAGTGAGTTCGCGCTCAACGAAGTAGTCGTGGAGCGAGCGAGCGCGGGCCACATGGTCAAAGTGAAGACCTTCGTGGACAACGAGGAGTATCTGACCTATACGGCCGACGGCGTCATGGTCGCGACACCCACCGGAAGCACGGGGTACAACTTCTCCGCAGGTGGTCCCGTGGTGGACGCCTCGCTTTCTCTCATGATCCTCACACCGATCGCCCCGCACTTTACGATTGATCGGTCAATTGTGGTGTCCGATAACAAGGTGATTCGACTCGTCGTCGTCGACCGGCCCGCGGTATTGGTCGCGGACGGCCGGTCCATAGGCCCCCTAGAGCCGGACCAGTTTGTCGAAGTACGCCAGAATCCCTCGCCGGTACACGTCGTGGCGACGCGAAGCTTCGATCTCGCGACCCGTCTTCGTCGAAGCCTTCGAGAGGGTCATGCCTAAGGTTCAGCTGGTTGAACTTTTCGCCCACGGACTTGGAGTGATCGACGACGCGCGCCTCGAGTTCGGAGCTGGTTTTAACGTCATCACCGGGGAGACCGGGGCGGGCAAGACGCTTTTACTCGGCGCGCTCGGACTCTGTCTTGGTAGTGACGTCAGCGCATCACGCTACGCGCTCACTCCCGACACCCGTACGGCGGCACTCTTCGTGCGTGACGAAGATGAAGAGATCGTCGTTTCAAGAGAGGCGACGAATTCGGGCCGTCTTCGCAGCTCGCTCAATGGCGCGCCGTCCAGCGTCGAGGCACTAAGGGCACTCGCCGAGGCGCTGGTCGTCATTCACGGCCAACACGATTCGCTCAACTTACGCAATCGAAGTGAGATAGTACGCCTTATCGATCAAAGTGGCGCCGTGGATACCGCGGAACTCGACGCCGTTCGACGAGACCTCCGAGAGACGCGCCAACTTCTCGACGATTTCGGTGGCGACCCCGTGTCGCGCCAACGTGAGCTCGAATTCATCATCTTTCAACTAAGTGAACTCGACGCCATCGCGATTACCTCAGCGAGCGAGTTGGACGACACGCTCAAAGAGCTCACTCGACTGACCTCGCTACGAGACGGCCAGGCGGCTCTGATGACTGTACTTACGCTCTTCGACTCTGAGGGTGACGACGCCGTACTGAGCCAATATGCCCGCGCATTGAGTCGACTACCTGATGGGGATACCTACGAATCGGCACGGATCGCTCTGAGCGGCGCACTCATTCAAGCTCGCGAGGCGATTCACGAACTTTCGGCCCTCGCCGAACCCGAAGCCTTCGAGGCGACCACGATGGCAGAGCTCGAAGAGAGAGCGAGCGAACTGCAACGAATTGCGCGAAAATACGGTGGCACAATCGAAGCAGCGCTGGTTTCGAGCGTCGAACTACGCAGTCACCACGATCGCCTGACGGGTGAGGCGGCTCGACTTGGCAGTATGGACGAGGAGATTCGTGTGCTCGAAGAACGTGACATCGCGCTGTCACGTCGGGCTCGCCAGGATCGAGAGTTGGCCGCTACTCGGTTGACCAACGCCGTTCGAACTCAGTTGGCCCGGGTTGCTCTCACAAGTGCCTCACTGCGTTTCGTGGTCGATGGAGACGACGGCGCGGACGCCGAGATTCTCTTTACGCCGAACCCCGGGCGACCTGAGGGGCCCTTAGGCGCGCTGGCAAGCGGTGGTGAACTCAGTCGCGTCTTACTTGCGATATCCCTCGAAACGGCCAACGGCGACGTGGTGGCCGTCTTTGACGAAGTGGACGCCGGTTTGGGCGGTCAGGTGGCTCAACAGATTGGTGAGTGTCTCTTCGAAGTGGGGCGCCAACAACAGGTCCTTGCGGTGACCCACCTGGCGTCGGTCGCGGCGAGGGCGGACCAGCACTTTGTGATTGAGAAACTGATCGAGGACGGCGTGACCAAAACCGTTGTGCGGGCGCTCACGGGTGCCGGTCGAGTGAGAGAGATCGCCCGGATGCTCGCTGGCGACGAGATGACCGCCGCGTCAAAGGCACTCGCGCAACAAATGCTTGAAAACTCTCCCGAAGTTCGTACAAGAGCAGACTTTTCTCGCTAAGATGTTGTTCCGTGAGAAGCGCAGTCTTGCGATGACAAAGTACGTCTTTGTAACGGGTGGAGTATCGAGTTCACTCGGTAAGGGTCTCACCGCCTCATCTCTTGGTCGACTGCTCAAGTCGCGCGGCCTCAAAGTCACGATGTGCAAACTCGATCCGTACTTGAACGTCGATCCCGGCACCATGAATCCTGGCGAACACGGTGAGGTCTTTGTGACCGACGACGGTGGTGAGACTGATCTCGACCTGGGCCACTACGAGCGATTCATCGATGAATCGCTGTCCAAGATTTCGAATACGACGACGGGCTCGATCTATTCGAACGTGATCGCCAAAGAACGGCGCGGTGACTACCTGGGCAAGACGGTGCAAGTCATCCCGCACGTCACCGACGAGATCAAAGAGAGGATTCGCCGCCAAGGCACCTTGGGCGCCGACGTCGTCATTGTCGAGATTGGCGGCACGGTGGGCGACATCGAGATCGTGCCCTTCATCGAATCAATTCGTCAGTTCCGTCGTGACGCCGGACGTGACAACGTGTGCTACGTGCACTTGACACTGGTGCCCTATTTGGCGCCGTCGGGTGAGCAGAAGACTAAGCCGACCCAGCACTCGGTGACCGAGCTGCGTTCGCGAGGCATCCAGCCCGACATCATTGTCTGTCGGAGCGATCAGCCCATTTCGGACAGCTTGAAGCGTAAGATCTCACTGCTTTGTGACGTGCCGATGAAAGCGGTAATTTCCGCGGTGGATGAGGAGAGCATCTACGACATCCCGGTTACATTGCACCACGAAGGTTTTGACTCGATGGTCTGTGACACGTTGAACATCGATCTCGGCGAACACCCGATAGATCTCGCGCCGTGGGAGAGTGTGGTGCGACGAGTGCACAACACCACGAGTACGTTGCGCATCGGCATTGTCGGCAAATACGTCACCATGCCTGACGCGTATTTAAGTGTCGGCGAGGCCGTCCGCCACGCCGGTTTTGGAATCGGGGCCAAGACCACCATTGAGTGGTTGGAAGCCGAGAAGGTGCCCTCCGAAATCGACGCCGAGCGCCTGGGCCAGTTCGACGGCATCATCGTGCCTGGTGGCTTTGGAGAACGGGGCATTGAAGGCATGATCGCGACGGCTCGAATCGCTCGTGAGCACGACATTCCCTATCTGGGGATCTGTCTCGGCATGCAGATTCAAGTCATTGAGTTCGCCCGTCACGTGCTCGGATTGAGCGACGCGCAGTCCACCGAGTTCACTCATAGTTCGTCGGCCCCGGTGATATCGCTTTTGACTGAGCAGTTGGACGTGACCGACCTCGGCGGTACGATGCGCCTGGGTGCGTGGCCCGCGATGTTGGACGAAGGCTCTCAAGTAGCCGAACTGTACGGCACGACGGTTGTCTCGGAGCGCCACCGTCACCGCTACGAGTTCAACGCCCGTTACCGCGACCAGTTCGAGGAGGCGGGCCTACGCTGCTCGGGTAATTCGCCCGACGGACGATTGGTGGAGTTCGTAGAGCTTCCCGGTCACGCCTTTTTCGTGGGCACCCAAGCCCACCCCGAGTTCAAATCCCGACCCGACCGGCCCCACCCGCTCTTCGTGGGTCTCATTAAGGCGGCCGCATTGCGCGCGGAGGGTCGCGAACCTCACATCATTGATCCTTCGACGGTCGACGCCACCTTGTGAATGACTCCTTCCACGTCGAAGGAGCCGAAGTCCTCTTTTGCTCATACGTCTTTGCGGTGGAGCGACGAACCGTTCGCCACGGCGGGGCTACGTTCGAGCGCGACGTCGCGGTCCATCCCGGAGCGGTCGCGGTCCTCGCGATCAACGACCAGGGTGAGGTCGGCTTCATCCGCCAGTATCGCGCGTCCTTCGACGAACTCCTGCTCGAGTTACCCGCGGGCACCCAAGACGTCCCCGGCGAACCGGCCCTTGAGACGGCCAAGCGCGAACTCCTCGAAGAGATTGGCTACGAAGCCGCTCAGTGGACGCTGCTCGGTCGATTCATGAACTCACCGGGTTGGACCGATCAGGTGATGACGGTCTACGAAGCGAGGAATCTCACACCCAGCGAGCGCGCGCCGGCCGGGCCCGAAGAACGAAGCTCGAGTGTTCACTGGCTCTCGCCAGCGTCAATTCGTGAAGCCCTGCGCAGTGCGAACGCGATGGACGCAACGACCGCGCTCGCGTTACACCGGGTCTTTGGAACTTTCGTTGACGAATCCTGACCCGCTACTCGAGGAGTACTTTCAGTGGCTCACCATCGAAAAGGGTCGCAGTCGCGCCACCGTCGAGGCCTACCGACGTGACCTACGGGCCCTCAAGTACTGGATGAAAGAGCACAACATCGAACTCACGGTGCTCTCCGAAGAGGATCTGGAGCGCTACTTCAACGAGGCTCGAAGGGCCCCGCGTGCGCCCAGCACCGTGGCGCGCGCTGTCGCGTCGGCCCGGGGGTGGTTGGCGTACCTCGTGGACGAGGGCTATCTGGTCGTGGATCCCAGCGCGCGCTTAAAGGGCGGGCGGCGGGGGAGAACGCTACCTAAGCCACTCGCCGAAACCGAGATAGTCGCACTATTGGACTCAATTCGCTCTACGTCATCGGTCGACCTTCGCGACCGGGCGCTCCTCGAACTCTTGTACGGCACGGGCGCGCGCGTCAGCGAGGTCGTGGGCGTGGAACTGTCGGACCTCGACTTTGACGAGGAGCTCATTCTCCTGACCGGTAAAGGCGCGAAGCAGCGTCTGGTGCCGATTGGCGCCACCCTCAATCGAGCGTTACGAGCGTATTTAGAACCTCGGGGACGTGCCGCGTTGCTGGGGTCGAAGAGGAGTACGCGAGTCTTCTTGAACGTGCGCGGTGGCACGTTGACGCGCCAGGGCATCGATCTTGTCATTCATAAGCGGGCCCTGACGGTAGGTATTGAGCGCGCGCGCATCAGCGCCCATGTCTTTCGCCACAGCTGCGCGACGCACATGCTCGCCCACGGCGCCGACATTAGAGTGGTGCAAGAACTCTTGGGGCACGCCTCCATCGCCACCACGCAGCTCTACACCGCGGTGTCGGTTACGACCTTGCAGCGCGAGTATCACGACGCTCACCCTCGAGCCCACGACTAAGAGGTAGTGCATCATGGTCTTATGGCTGTTCTTCATCACCCTGGTTCCCTCGGTCGTCCTGCACGAGGTCAGTCACGGCTACGTGGCCTACCTCTTCGGTGACCCCACAGCCAAAGAACAGCATCGCTTGACCCTGAACCCGCTCCGACACATCGATCTCTTTGGCACGATCCTCATGCCAGCCATGTTGCTCCTCGCGGGTCTGCCGGCCTTTGGCTACGCCAAGCCGGTCCCGGTGAATCTTGGACGACTTCGCAATCCCCGCAAGCAGGCCCTGTGGGTCGCGCTCGTCGGACCGGCGGTCAATATCGTGCTCTCGGGTGTGGGCTACGCGATCTGTGAATACGCGATCCACGTTTCCTATAGCCAAGGCGAGTTCAACTTCGGCGAGGCGCTCGGACTGGTCAACTTGATCCTGGCTGCGTTCAACCTCCTGCCGATACCCCCACTGGACGGATCGGCGATCATTGAGCGCTTCATTCCCACGCGCCATCTGCCGCGCTACTACCACTTTCGCGCGAGGGCGTTGCCGTTCTTTTTCATCTTCATCATCATCGACTTCAGCTTCTTGCACATTGGCACGAATCTCCTGCCGAACTTGGAGAACTGGTGGTTAGGACGGCTTTAGGCGAGGCCCATGGCCGCGGCGGCCCGTTGGTAGACCATGCCCGCCACAGCAGCAGCCTTTTCGGCTCCACGCGCGGCCACTCGGCGTAACTCATCGGGTGAAGCCAACAGCTCGTCGTGGCGTCGCTTCAGTGGCGCCAGCGTCTCGATCACGAGCGCGGCCAAGTCGCTTTTTAACTCGCCGTAGCGCGTGTAGCGAGCGGCGACTTGGGCGGGCGTTTCGCCGCTCAAACTGGCGAAGATCTCGAGCAAGTTCGACACGCCGGGCTTCTTAGGCCAATCGAAGCGAACCTCGCCGTCGGTGTCGGTGACGGCTTTGGTGATCTTCTTTTCAATGTCACGGGGACTGTCGAACATGTTGAGTTTGCCCAGCGGACTGGAGATCGACTTGGACATCTTGCGCGTGGGCTCTTGTAAGTCCATGACGCGCGCGGCCACCTTGGGCTGAGTGCCCACCGGCACGCGAAAGGTCTCGCCGAAGCGGTGATTGAACTTCTCGGCGACATCGCGCGTCAATTCCAGGTGTTGGCGTTGATCGTCGCCGACGGGCACTTCTTCAGTTTCGTAGAGCAAGATGTCGGCCGCCATCAACACCGGATAGGTCAACAACCCGACCCGGTACCCCTCTTGGCGTTGGGATTTCTCCTTAAAGGCGACCATCCGCGACAGCTCGCCATAGGTCGACACGCACTCCAAGAGCCAATTCAATTGAGCGTGATAGGAGACTTGACTTTGGATGAAGATGGTGCAGATCTCAGGGTCGAGGCCCGAGGCCATGAGTGTCGCGAGTAGGTCGATCGTCTGTTCGCGTAAGGCGTCGGGCGAGATCTCCAACGTCAAGGCGTGTAGGTCGACGACACAGTAGAAGGCGTCCGAACTTTGAGCATCGACCCACTGGCGAACCGCGCCCAAGTAGTTACCGAGGTGCAGCGGACCCGAAGGCTGAATTCCAGAAAAGACTCTCATTACGCAATCGTAGATGAGAGGCTCTCGGGATCTCTCGAAGTATGATCGGCCGGTGACCTTCGTCGTGACGACGCCGTCCTTTAGCGGCCCGGTAGAACTTCTGCTCCAGCTAATTTCCAGCCACGAACTCGACATTCTCGACGTGCCCCTCGCGCCGCTGGTGGACGCTTTCGTTGCGGTAATGCGCGATGAGTCCACGACCCTGGCGATGGGCGACTTATCGGAGTTCCTCTTGATTGGCGCTGTTCTCTTGGAGATGAAGAGCCAACAGCTCTTGCCCGGACGCGACAGCGGGGAGCTGGACGAGGAGTTCATGGGCTGGGAAGAGCGCGATGTGCTGCTCGCGCGACTATTGGAACTGCGAACCTACGCGGCGTTGGCCGACGCCTTCATTTCGCTCTTTGAGCGGGCCAGCCGTGCCCATTCCCGCCTGAGCGGCGTGAACGAAGGCTTTATGGTTCAGCCTCCCGATCTGCTGGCGGGCGTGACGACGGCTCAACTGGCTCTCGCGTACTTGCGCGGGATCGAGGAGAAGCCTCGCGTGGTCGTGCGCCTGCACCACCTCACCGTGGACGCCGTCACGGTCGCTGAAACCGTCGCCGCGCTCGCCCAGAGTCTGCCGACGATGGGTCGGCTCTCTTTTCGCCAACTGACCGAAGCGCTGACGACGCGAATTGAGGTCATCGTGCACTTCTTGGCGCTGCTGGAGCTTTGCAAATTGGGCTACGTCGAACTGGGCCAGGGCGGCACGTTCGGCGACGTGCAGATTCAGTGGATCGATTCGCCCTTGGGGCTTGATATTGGAGGTGTAGACAGCTATGAGGGATGAACGCTCGCTCGAACAAAAGCTCGAAGCCATGCTGACCGTGGCGTTAGAGCCCATCTCGGCCGAGGAACTTGCCGACGTCGTTGATGACGACGCCGACGTGGTCAGCGCGTCACTTCGCGCCCTGCGTCAGGAGTTTCTAGTGCAACGTCGAGGCTTTCAAATCGTCGAGTTGGCCAGTGGCTGGGTCATGCAATCTTCGCCGGACGTCGCTGCGTGGGTGACCAAATTCGCGAACCGCGACGTGTCGCATCGACTCAGCTCGGCCGCGCTTGAGTCACTCGCGATCATCGCCTACCGTCAGCCGGTCTCTCGCGCTCAGATCACGGCCCTTCGAGGGGTCAACGTGGACGGCGTGGTTCGTTTATTAGAACAACGTGGCTATATCGAAGAACTCGGCCGGGCCCCCGGACCGGGCCAGCCCATCCTCTACGGCACGACGGAACTGTTTTTGGACCGAATGGGACTGGCCGCGCTCAGCGAACTGCCGCCGATTGAAGAGTTCATGCCACCCGTCGAGACCGCCCACGCCCTCGCCGACGAGATGGCCAACCAGTTCGACGTGACCGAGGTGAACTAGTTGGGCGAGGGTGAGCGACTTCAAAAGACGCTCGCTCGCGCGGGTTACGGTTCCCGGCGAGCGTGTGAGGTCTTGATCGTCGAGGGTCGCGTCACCGTCGACGGACGGGTGGCCGAACTGGGTAATCGAGTGGACCCCGAGGTGCAACTGATCTGCGTCGATGGCACTCTCGCGCCGACCACGCAGAGCAAGGTCTACTTCCTCTTGAACAAGCCCGACGGCGTCGTCACCACTGCGTCCGATCCCCAGGGCCGAACCACGGTGCTCGACCTCGTGGAATCCCCGGTTCGCATCTTTCCCGTGGGGCGACTCGACATGAATACCGAAGGGCTCTTGATACTCACTAACGACGGTCGCTTGGCCCATCTCTTGTCTCACCCCAGTTCGGGGATCGCCAAGGAGTACCTCGCGCGAGTGGAGGGAGATCCTTCACCGGGGGCGTTGCGACGACTGCGCGAAGGCGTTGAACTCGACGATGGCGTTACCGCGCCAGCCCAAGTCTCGCGCGTGAGCGAAGGACTCATTCGCATCGTGATCCACGAGGGCCGTAACCGTCAGGTGCGTCGCATGTGCGCGGCGGTCGGTCACGAGGTGACGCGACTAGTGCGAACGCGCGTTGGACCGCTGCACGACGCGACCCTGTCACCTGGTTCGTCGCGTCAGCTTTCTTTGAGTGAGGTGCGCCGTTTGTTAGAGGCCGTGGGGATGACCGAGGAACTGGCCTCTACGATGCCTTCATGAGTACGGCGATGGTTCGAGGTCTGCGAGGAGCCTCGACGTGCGACGTGAATACGATGAAAGAGATCACCGAGGTGACCCAAGAGTTGTTACTCGCGATGCTCAAGCAGAACGGTGTCGGTCACGACGACGTGGTGAGCGTGCTCTTCACCACGACACCCGATCTCAACGCGTCGTTCCCCGCGACGGCGGCCAGAGGGATTGGCTTTGGCGACGTGCCGCTCCTGTGCGCCAGCGAGATCGACGTACCCGGCGCCATGCCCCTCACGGTGAGGGTGTTGATCCACGCTTACACCACGCGCCCGCGCGACGAACTACGCCACGTCTATCTTCGAAACGCCCCGCCGCTGCGCGATGACCTCCCCGACTAGTCGCCGCGCGCACGTCGTCGGCCTGGGCCTGATCGGCTCGTCCGTGGCGCTCGCGCTGAGAGACGCTGGATGGATCGTGACGGGCAGTGACCTCGACCGAACCATCGTGGACACGGCGCTTCGAACCGGCGTTATTGCCGACACGGCCCTCAGCGACGAACATCGCCTAGTCGTGGTGGCGACGCCCGCGGGCGCTGTCGCGTCGACGGCGAACGCCATACTGCGCGAGCTCTCGCACGGGGCCTTGATCGTGACCGACGTCGCGGGCGTAAAGAGCGCCATCGTCAATGACGTCGCCGATCCCCGATTCCTCGCGGGTCACCCGATGGCCGGCTCGGAGTTGCGAGGTGCCGCCGGCGCGCGCGCCGACCTATTTCAGGGCTGCACGTGGGTACTCACCCCGACCAACGCCACCACGCCCGAAACGTACGGCGTCTTGCACGGCATTTTGCGCGAGGTCGGCGCAAACGTGGTCGCGGTGAACGCCGACGACCACGACCGTCTAGTGGCGATCGCGAGTCATGTGCCTCATTTACTCGCGGGAGCCCTGATGAATGAGGCCAGCCGGGTGGCCGAACAGGACGCGGTGCTGCTCCAACTCGCGGCCGGGGGTTTTCGCGATATGACCCGCGTGGCGGCGGGCGATCCCGGTATCTGGCCTGACGTGCTCTTTGAGAATCGCGCCGCGATCAGCCAATCGCTCCAAGCCTTGGAAGAACGCCTAGCGGCGCTTCGCGTGGCGCTGACCAATGCCGACCACGACGCCGTGTCGAGGGACCTGCTGAGCGCGGCCTCGGCTCGGCGTCAGTTGCCAGGTCGGGCTCTCAATTCGGAGAATTTGGCTTACCTGCGTGTCGCGGTCAGCGACGAGCCGGGCGTCTTGGCTGCGGTGACAACGGCCGCGTCGGAGATGTTGGTGAACATCTACGACATTGAAATCGCGCACGGTATTGAAGGCAAAGGCGGCACGTTGCTGTTGGCCGTCGACGGCCGCCAGGCCGACGAGTTCAGCAAGGCTCTCGTCGCGAGAGGTTTTCAGGTGGGCCACGAATGAACGATGTCGCGAAGGTTCACCACGCACGTCAATTGCGTGGCTCTCTTCGTGTGCCAGGCGACAAGAGCACGTCGCACCGTGCGCTGATGCTGAGCGCGTTGGCGGTGGGCCAGAGCACCATCACGGGACTGTCACCGGGGGCGGACGTGCTCGCCACGAGCGCCATCGTCCAACAGTTGGGCGCGGCGCGCGACGATGATGAGCGTCTCGTCCTCATCACGGGCCCCGACGAGGGACTGCGCGCGAGTGCAGCGCCGCTGGACTGTGGCAACTCGGGTACCTCGATGCGCCTATTTTGTGGCGTCGTCAGCGCTATCGCTGGCTCGCATGAACTGGTGGGTGACGAATCGTTGTCGAAGCGACCGATGGACCGCGTCGCACTGCCACTTGGACTGATGGGCGCGCGCGTCAGCGGCCACGGTGAGCTGATCACGCCGCCGTTGCGCGTAAAGAGTCCCGAGATCCTGCACGGCGTCGAGTACCACGTCCCGGTCGCCAGCGCGCAGGTAAAGTCTGCGGTGCTGCTCGCGGGGCTCGCGGCGAGCAGCACCACAACGATTCACGAGGACGTTCGTACTCGAAGCACCACCGAAGAGATGTTGCACGCGACGGGCGTGGACCTCGACATTGAACGCGTCGGCGAAGGTCGACGGATTACCTTGACGCCGGGGCGCCCGCGTCGTCACGACTGGTACGTTCCCGGAGATCCTTCACAAGCGGCCTTCTTCGCGGTGCTGGGCGCGATTCATCCCGACGCGACTCTCGAGGTACTCAGTGTCGAAGCTTCGCCCGAGCGCGTGGGTTTCGTGGGGGTGTTGGCTCGCATGGGCGCCGATGTGCGGCTCGTCGAGAATGGGCAGTTCCACGTACTTCACTCGCGAAGTTCCTCGCTCGCGGCTACCGAGATTCACGCCCGGGAGATTCCCTCGGTCGACGAAGTGCCGATCCTCACGGTGGCGGCGTGCGCCGCGTCGGGCGTCAGCGCTTTTCGGGCCATGGGTGAGTTGCGACTCAAAGAGTCGGATCGTTTCAGCGCGACGATGAGCCTGGCGAAAAGTCTGGGATGCCGAGTGTGGTCCGAGGGCGAGGACTTCTTCGTCGAAGGGGTGGCGAGCGCGGAGAACTTTCTTGAGTTCACTTTCGCGTCGCTGCTTGATCATCGCATGGTGATGGCCGCGGCGGTCGCCGGCTGTGCGGGAAATGGATGCACGATCGAAAGTGCGTCAACAGTGTCGTCGAGCTATCCGCACTTCTTTCGCGACCTAGCGTTATTGCAATGAGCGTTCGAGTCATCGCGATTGACGGCCCGGCTGGCTCGGGCAAGTCGAGCGTGGCGCGGGCCCTAGCAACGGCACTGGGATGGTCGTTTCTCGATACTGGCGCGATGTATCGAGCCGTGACGGTGGAGGCGCTTCGCCAGGGCGTGGACGTACACGACGTGACGGCGATGGGCGAGCTCGCCCGCGAAGTCGACGTGACGACACTGCCGCGCGTGAGCGTAAACGGTCGTGATGTGGAAGACGAGATCCGCACTGAAACGGTGAACGACGCCGTGTCGATCGTCGCGGCTAACGCCCTCGTTCGCCACCAGATGGTTCGTCGCCAACGAGAGTTTGCCGGGGCTCAGCCGCTGGGCACCGTGGTGGAGGGCCGCGACATTACCACCGTGGTCTTTCCCAACGCGACGCTGAAAGTGTTTCTCACCGCCTCGTTGGAGGAGCGCGCGCGCCGTCGCGGGGAAGAGGGGGAGGCGTCAGTGGCCCGACGTGATGTGGCCGACTCGACTCGCGAGGCGTCGCCGCTACGCCAGGCGCACGACGCGCTCGTGCTAGACACGACGGGACGAGAAGTCGGCGACGCTGTCGAGGAGATCATGGAATGGCTGAAGCACAAGACTTTGTCCTAAATCCGAACAAGACCTTGACGTACCGGGTTTGCGCAGCGATCGTGTCAGGCTTGGCGCAGTTGCTCTTTCGACCAAGCGTCGAAGGCGCGGAGAACATTCCGCTGAGCGGCCCCGTGTTAATCGCGCCCATTCACCGTTCGAACGTCGACTTCGCGTTCACGCTGTTCATCTCGCCTCGAAAAGTCTTTTTCATGGCCAAGGACGGTATCTTTCACGTGCCGCTCCTAGGGCCGTTGCTTCAGCGTCTGGGCGCCTTTCCGGTGAAGCGCGACAGTGCCGATCGCGAGTCACTGCGCCTCTCTGAGGAGGTCCTTCGTCGAGGTCAGGCATTGGTCTTGTTTCCCGAAGGCACCCGTAAGGAAGGTGACACGATTGGGCCCTTGCACGACGGCGCGATGTTTCTGGCCGCTCGAACGGGTGCCCAAGTGGTGCCGGTGGGTATTTCGGGTAGTGATCGCGCGATGCCCGTTGGCGCGCGGCTCCCGCGTTTCTCGAAGATCCACGTCGTGGTGGGAAAGCCTCTCGCCGCGCCGTCTGGAGAGGGACGGGTCACACGTTCAGAGATCACCGTCAAGACCGAAGAACTTAGACGCGAACTCCAGGTGGTCTTCGACGAGAGTCGAAAGCGCCAGCGGTAGTTAGCGCTCGCGCCACCACGTGCCAAAGACGACGCGGGCGTAGCGAAAGCCAAAGAGCCAGTTCTTGCCCTTTTTGGTGGTGCCCGACGCCCTTGGGTACCAGACTGTGGGCACTTCGCTCGCGCGCCAGCCGCGCTTGAGACAAGTGATCAATAACTCGGCGGTCTGGTACTGCTCTTGGGTGAGACGATCGAGCACGTCGGCCAACATCGTCACGCGCAACGCCCGGTAGCCCGTCGAGGTATCGGTTAGGTGCGCGCCAGTCATTCGATTCATGACCAGCGAGAAGAATCGCACGCCGCTTTTACGCACCAAGTCCGAAGTCTTGTCCTCACCGAGGACGCGACTCGCGACCACGAAGTCCGATTGGTCGCTGAGTAGGGGAGCGAGTATCTGGGGAATCTCCGCCGGGTCGTTCTGACCGTCGGCGTCGAGCGTGACGACGTACTTCACGTCGTGATCAATGCAGTAACGATAGGCCACTTGTAGTGCCACGCCGTGTCCGAGGTTGACGGGAAACTCGATGACCTTGACGCCGGGGTACGTGCGCGCAACCTCGCCCGTGAGGTCCTCGCCACCGTCGACGACGACGAGCGTGGTGTAGGGCGCGTCATTTATGGTCGCGGGCATTTTGGCGAGCACGTCGCCGATGTTCCCCTCTTCTTCGTAGGCACAGATTGACGCCACAATCTCTTCAGGCGTGAATCCCGGGTACTCCTCGCGAAAGCGGGCCATGGCCCGATCGATGGCGAACGCGCGCAGTCGGGCTAGCCGGCGTTTTTCCAGATCGACGTAAGCCAAAGTGATTCCCTAAAGGGACTTGGCCCGGGCGAAGAAACTGATCACCATGGGCTCGAAGTGTTCGAGGGACTGCGTGGGGGAGGTCACGGGCAAATACTAACCGTTGGCCGCTTTTCTTTGGCTAACGACTGACCGACGAAAGTACTTGTGCTGCGGTGAAATCCCGATCGGCCTGGCTGTCGAAGCTCGAGGACCCGGGAGTTTGAAGAACTAAATCGACGAGGGCGGAGATGGCCTTGAGCATCTCTCGTAATTCGGGGGGCGGAGGGAAGTACTCGTCCTCCACCGTGACCGATTTGACGGTGACGCCGTCCGTGGGATCCAAAAAGTTCAGCACTTCGTTCACGAGTGACTCGGGCGCGGACGCGCCAGCCGTGACCGCGACCGTCCCGAAGAGATCGTCGGGCAACTCGTACGCCCCGTTGACTCGCAACACCCGTGGACAGCCCGCGGCTTCGGCGACTTTGGTCAGCGCAACGGTGTTGGACGAGTTGGCCGAGCCGATGACGATCACGGCGTCGGCGCCGGTGGCCACTTCGCGCAGTGCGGCTTGGCGATTCGTGGTGGCAAAGCACAGGTCGCTGTGGTTAGGCATCCAGATGTCGGGAAACGTGACCTCGGCGTACTCTCTTAGGTCCTGCCACTCGTCGAGACTGAGGGTGGTCTGGCTGAGTAGCGCGACGGGCCCGGATCGTGAGGCGAGCGCGTCGATGTCCTCGCGCGACTGGATGAGGTGGGCGGCGTCTGGGGCGACGGCCATAGTGCCCACGGCCTCCTCGTGCCCCTCGTGGCCCACGTAAAGCACGGTATAGCCCTTCTTCGCTCGTACCTTGAGTTCGTGGTGAACCTTGGTCACCAGGGGACAGACCGCGTCGATTACGGTGCCGCCGGACCGGAGAGCGGCCTCGATGACCTGCGGGGGCGATCCGTGAGCGCTCAACATCACTGGCGCACCCGCTGGGACGACGTCGACGTCGTCGATAAAGATGACACCGAGTGACTTGAAGTAGTCGACGACGAACTGATTGTGAACGATTTCGTGGTAGCAGTACACGGGCGGCTCGAAGACGCGCGTCATCCAATCGAGGGCCTTGATGGCCTTTTCGACGCCCGCGCAGAAACCTCGCGGGGCGGCGAGCACGACGAGGTCAACTTTCACTCTCTCAAGCCTAGTAAGTGATGATTTTCCCCAATGCCTAGGCTGGAGACGTGTCGGGTGCCCGAATTTCCTCCATCTCACCGGATTCTCCGGCGGCGAACGTTGACCTTTTGATTGGTGACGAGCTGGTGAGCGTGAACGGCCGCGAGCCGACCGACATCATCGAGTATCAGCAGTTGATCGACGGGAAAACCGTGACGTTGGTGGTCCAACGTGAGGGTGAACCGCTCTCACGCAAGGTCACGGTGACCAAACTCGCAGGCGAGCCGCTCGGGCTCAGCATTGACTCGGCGGTCTTTGATCGAATTCGCACCTGCGACAATCACTGCACGTTTTGCTTCATCTACCAGCTGCCTAAGGGCATGCGCCGATCGCTCTACGTGAAGGACGATGATTTTCGACTCTCCTTCCTTTACGGAAATTTCACGACGCTCACGCGCTTTACCGAGTTCGACCTGGAACGGGTCATTGACGAGGGACTTTCGCCGTTGTACGTGTCAATTCACTCGACGAATCCCATACTGCGGGCCGAGATGTTAAGAAATCCTCGAGGAGCCACGAGTCTTCGCTGGTTGCAAGAGCTCCTTCGCGCGGGCGTTGAAGTACACGGGCAAGTGGTGGTCTGTCCGGGCGTGAACGATGACGACGAGCTCGAGCGAACGCTGTACGACGTGCTCTCGCTCTACCCCGAATTGGCCTCGCTTGCCCTAGTGCCGGTTGGCGTCAGCGACTTTACGCTCGAAGAGACGATGCGCCCGCACAACGCCGACGAAGCGCGCCTCGTGGTCGCGCTGGCCGAACGTTTCCAGCGATTCACGCGCGAACTCTTTGGCACGGCGAAGGTCTTTGCGAGTGACGAGTTCTACCTCGTCGCGGGCTTGTCTCCGCCCGGCACCGAAAGTTTTGAGAGCCTCGATGAGGCGGAGAACGGCGTGGGCCTCGTCGCGGCGTTCATCGAGAGTTTCTCCCAGCACACCGCGATGACCAAGCTGGGTTCGGGCTTCTTTCAATCGGTCGACGGGGCGCCAGCGTTGGGTTACCGAGCGCCGCGCACCGTCGAAAGCCAGGCTTACTTTGGCGACGACGTGACGGTGTTGACGGGCGAGTACGCGGCGCCGATCCTGCGCACGCTCTTTGACGATCACGGTTTCGCCGACGTTGAAGTGAAGGCGGTAAAGAACCGCTACTTTGGCGGCAACATCAAAGTGGCGGGTCTCATGACGGGTCAAGACCTTCAAGTGGCCCTGAGCGAAGTGGCTCAATCGAACGTGTGCCTCATCCCCGACGTCTGTCTTTCGGAGGGGCGATTCCTCGACGGGCTTACCCTGGACGATCTGCCTCGACCCGTGATGACGGTCGCCACCACGGGTCACGATCTGCGAACTGTGCTTGAGACGGTGCGCACGAAGAGACTGAGTAGAGCGTGAAGAAACCCCAAGTGGTCGTCGTAGGTCGCCCGAATGTCGGCAAGAGTTCACTGGTCAATCGCTTAGCGGCCAAACGAATCGCTGTCGTCGAAGAACAACGCGGTGTCACGCGTGATCGAAAGGCGGTCGAAGTTGAATGGCGCGGCCTCAGCTTTGATGTGGTGGACACCGGAGGGTGGCTGGAGTCGGGAGACGCACTCGAGGGCAAAGTCTCCGAGCAGGCCAACGCCGCGTTGGCCCAAGCGGACCTCGTACTGCTCGTGGTGGACGCGGCGACCGGGCCGGTGGACGAGGATTCGCACGCCGCTCGCTGGGTTCGTCGAAGTGGGCGACCAGTGATGTTGGTGGTGAACAAAGTTGACGACCAACAGCACGAGCCGAGCAGTTGGGAGTTCCTGCGCCTCGGCGTGGGCGATCCATTTATGGTGAGTGCCCAGCACGGTCGAGGGGCGGGGGACCTGCTCGATCGGATCGTCGATCACCTTGGTGAGACCGCTGATGAGCCAGCAGAAGATGATGTCGACGACGACGGCGCGCTTCGAGTGGCCATTGTGGGTCGACCGAATGTGGGAAAGTCCACCCTCTTCAACCAACTCATTGGCGAGGAACGCTCCGTGGTGCACAATTTGCCCGGTACGACGCGTGACGCCATCGACACGGTGATTGAAACGAGCGCCGGACTCGTTCGATTCATCGACACCGCGGGGATGCGAAAGCGCGCTCGAACCGAGGCGGGCCTCGAGACGTATTCCGTTCTGCGTAGTCTCGACGCGCTGGACCGCGCCGACATCGCCGTTCTCGTCATCGACGCCACCGACGGCGCCACGGGTCAAGACCAACGCCTGGCTGAGCGTATTTCTGCCGCCGGGTGTCCCGCGCTCGTCGTACTGAATAAGTGGGAGCTCGTTGACGCCGAGGCGCGTGAAGCCGTGCTCGCCAACGTGGCGGACAAACTCGCGTTCTTAGGCGACGCGCCAGTGTTAAAGATGACGGCGCTTTCGGGTAAGGGAGTGCATCGGCTGTTGCCGGCGCTCTCGAAGGCCGCGGCCGACTACACCAAACGTGTGCCGACGGGCGCGTTGAACCGAGCTATACGCGATCTACAGATTAAGCAGCCGGCCCCGAAGGGGAAAATTCGCTACGCGGTGCAAGGGGCGAGTGAACCGCCGACCTTCACGCTGTTCGTCGCCGGCAAGCTCGCTCCCACCTACCTGCGCTACGTCGAGCGGAGCCTGCGCGAGCGTTTCGACCTGGGCGCGTCGCCGATTCGAGTTCGTGTTCGAGTCGAGTAGTGACGAACTGGTGCGAGAACTGCGACCGTCCCGAAGAGGGCGACGTGTGCGAGGTGTGTGGCGCCGAGATCATCGAGCCCGTACACGAGCCGATTCCCTGGCGTTGGCGCTTCTTCATCGTCGCCTCGGTCATCTACCTCGTGTGGCGCATCTATCAGATAATTTCGTGGATAGCTCACTAGGAGGTGTGCCGTGCCCATCTACGCCCTAGGCGATCGCGTACCGACCATTCACCCCGACGCCTACGTGCACCCCGACGCGATCATCATCGGTGACGTGCGTCTCGGCGCCGAGTCGTCAGTGTGGCCCGCGGCAGTACTGCGTGGCGACTATGGCACCGTGATCATCGGTGAACGCTCCTCCATCCAAGATGGTTCGGTCGTGCACGCCGTCGACGAATACCCGACGGTCGTGGGCAACGACTGCGTGATCGGTCACCTCGCGCACCTCGAGGGTTGTGTTATTCACGACCGCGCGTTGGTAGGCAGCGGTTCGATCGTGCTGCACCGGGCGGTCGTGCACAGCGGCGCCATCGTCGGTGCGGGCGCCGTCGTACGCAATGGGATGGAGGTGCCGGCCAACGCCATGGCCTTGGGCGTACCGGCGTCGCTCAAACTCGACGCGTGCAGCGAGGAGGTGACCGTCGCTTCGGCGGCGCTCTACGTCGCCAACGCCCGTCGTTACCGAGCGGAGTTGCGAAAGCTCTAAGCGTTGGAGATGGCCACGAGTCGCTCGAGGGCGAGCGCCGCGTGTCCGTCGACGACGCTGGCGCTGGCGAGGGCAAAGCCCTGACTGATCGACGTCGCTCGACCGGCGACGATAAGTGCCAATGCAGCGTTGGCGCACACGACATCAAAGACGGGACCTTGTCTGCCCTCGAGAAACGCCCATATGACTTGCACGTTGTGTGACGTGTCGCCGCCCCGGATGCTGGCGGCGTCGTGGTGACGGCCAAGTTCGTCGCCCGCGTCTATGCGTTGAATCGTGTGCACTTGGGGAGTGATGTAGTGCAACGTGGAGGCAGAGCCCAGGGAGAGTTCGTCGAGTCCGTCGTCGGCGTTCACGAGAATGGCGAAGCGAATGCCACGAACTTGCAAGACTCGGGCCATATTGTCGAGCAGTTGATGTTGCGCGACCCCGATTAGCGCTCGTTGCACCAGGGCGGGATTGGCGAGGGGACCGAGAACGTTAAATATTGTACGAAACGCCAGCGCGCGGCGAATGGGCGTCACGTATCCCAATGCGTGGTGAAAGGTAGGCGCGAACAAGAACCCGATTCCGGCTCCTTCAACGCAGGCACGCACTACGTCTTCGGGCGCGTCGAGACGAACACCCAGGGCCTCAAGCACGTCGGCCGAGCCTACCGACGACGACGCGGCCCGATTGCCGTGCTTGGCGACAGGTACGCCACAGCCAGCCACCGCAAGCGCGGCCATGGTCGACACGTTCACGGTATGCAGTTGATCGCCGCCCGTACCGACGACGTCGATGGCGTCGGGGCCGACCGAAAAAGTTGTCGCGGTTTCGATCATCGCGTCGATGAAACCGGTCATCTCGTCGGCCGTCTCGCCCTTAGCGGTGAGAGCAGTGAGAAAGCTCGCGATGAGCACACCCTCGACGCGGCCCTCGAGGATCTCGGTGAGTGCCAGGCGAGCCTCGTCGCGCTCGAGATTGGTGCCGCGTACCAATGGGTTCAGGACGTCGAGAGCAAACGAGTGCATTAGCGACAGGATTCGAATTTGTCGGCTGACATAGCGACACGATACTCGTGGACGGTCCGATAGTCGCCCCAACTACGATTTCTAGATGGAACCCACGTACCTCGACGCGATCATCGAGAGTCATCGACGCCGAGCTGCGTTGGACACTCGTAATTGGCAGGCTCGTGTCGAGGAAATTAGCTACGGTGGACCTTCATTCATCAACGCGCTACGTCAAGGTGCGTCGCCATTTATCAAAGTGATCGCCGAAATAAAGCGTCGATCACCCTCGAAGGGGTGGCTCGGATCCAATCTGGACCCAGTCGCGCTCGCCAAGGTTTACCGAGATGGTGATGCCACAGCGGTGTCGGTGCTGACCGATAGTGAGTTCTTCGCCGGCTCACTTGACGATCTTCGAGCGGTACGACGGTCCATCGCACTGCCGTTGCTCCGAAAGGATTTCACGGTCTGTGAGAATGACGTGCTTGACGCCGCTGAGGAGGGCGCCGGCGCGGTGCTCTTGATCGTCGCGGCGTTGAGTGACGAAGAACTAGCGTCCTTCATCGACTTAGCCCTCGGATGTGGGATTGACGCACTCGTTGAAGTACATGATGTCGAAGAGGTCGCACGCGCGCTCGACAGTGGCGCACAGATGATTGGTGTAAATCAGAGAGACCTGCAGACCTTTGAAGTCGATCCCACTCGCGCCGGCACCGTCGCTGAGACAATACCGCTCGAATGTTTGATCATCTGTGAATCGGGACTTTCGGACGTCGCCGATGTCGAGCGCGCGGCGCAATCGGGCTTTGACGCGGTATTGATAGGCGAAGCGTTGGTGATGTCAAATGACCCCGGCGCGTTGCTCAAGACGTTCTCCCTCGTTCCGAGCGTTCAGCGTGGCTGAACCCTTGGAGCGCGGCTTCGTCAAGATCTGTGGCGTGACGAACGTGGACGATGCGCGGGCCGCGGTTCGCGCCGGCGCGAGCGCGCTCGGTCTCATTTTTGCCGATTCGCCTCGACGGGTTACGCGCACCCAAGCGCGCGCCATCCTTGATGCCACAAGGGGCGAACTCCTTAGGAGCGCGGTCTTTCGAGAGAATGATGGCGAGTCGATCCGCGCGCACCTTGAAGACCTCGACGTTGAGGTCGTACAGATTCACGGAGAATTGAGTGACGAACTTCTCGCAACGATCCGTGAACGCCCGATGTTGCTCGTCAAAGCACTCTCCATCGATGCGGAGGAGTTCAATACTTTTGACGATTCCAAGGTGGACGCCGTGCTGATCGACGGGCCCCAGCCCGGCTCGGGAAACTCGCACTCCTGGGAACGACTGGCGACGCGATCGTTTCGGGTGCCGGTGATTATTGCCGGGGGTCTGAACCCCGAGAACGTGGCCGCTACGATCATCGCCACGAAGGCGTGGGGCGTGGACTGCGCGAGCGGGGTGGAGGACAGTGCCAGAAGGAAGGATCATCGTCGCGTAAGTAGTTTCGTAGCCAACGCGCGCCAAGCGTTTGCAATGCTCGAGGAGTGAAATGGTGAACAACGACGTCATGGGAGCGCCCGACGAGCGCGGCCGCTTTGGCGATTTTGGCGGACGCTTCGTGCCCGAGGCCTTAATCCCGGCCTGCCTCGAGCTCGAGAAAGCCTTTCGAGGCGCCTGGAACGATCCACTGTTTATCGAAGAGTATCGACTGGTCTTGCACCAATTTGCCGGGCGGCCCACGCCAATCACACCACTTCCTCGACTCTCAGAGCGACTCGGTCTCACGCTCTATGCCAAGCGCGAGGATTTGGCCCATACCGGTTCGCACAAGATCAATAACGTGATCGGACAAACACTGCTCACCAAGCGCATGGGCAAGTCACGGGTCATCGCCGAAACCGGCGCTGGCCAGCATGGCGTCGCCACCGCCACCGCCGCGGCCCGGCTCGGTCTCTCGTGCACGGTCTTCATGGGCGAAGTGGACACCGAGCGTCAAGAACTCAACGTCTTTCGAATGGAGCTTTTAGGCGCGGAGGTCGTCACCGTGACGTCGGGTTCACGAACATTGAAAGACGCGGTGAACGAAGCGTTGCGCGAGTGGGTGACGTGCGTCGCCGACACGCACTACTGCATTGGCTCGGTCATGGGCCCCCACCCCTTTCCTTGGATGGTGCGAGAGTTCCAAAGCATCATCGGCGCTGAAGCCTCACAACAACTCGACGATCTCGGCGTGGGCGTCCTTGACGCGGTGGTGGCATGTGTGGGCGGAGGATCGAATGCCGCGGGTGTCTTCGCGGGCTTCGCCAATGGCGATACCCGTCTGATTGGTGTCGAGGCGGCGGGAGGTGCCGCGGTACGAAGCGGATCGCCCGGCGTGCTGCACGGTATGCGCTCATTACTTCTCCAAGACGAGTTTGGCCAGATCGAGGAGGCGCACTCCATTTCGGCCGGGCTTGACTATCCGGGCATCGGTCCCGAGCACGCCTTTCTCGCGGCGACCCAACGCGCTGAGTACTACGCGGTGGGCGACGACGAGGTGATTGGTGCACTCTCGCTCTTGAGCGAGACCGAAGGCATCATTCCGGCACTCGAAACTGCGCACGCCGTAGCGTGGATCGTGCGAGAGGCCGGCGAGCTACTGCCTCGCGGCTCGTCGGTGCTACTGAACCTCTCGGGACGCGGCGACAAGGACGTCGCGCAGGTTCGCGCCATATTGAAAGCTCAATCGTGAAGTCCCTGGAGCTTCACCTTCGTGCCCTTCGTGATACCGGGCGTAAGGCACTCGTGCCGTATGTGGTCGCGGGCGCGACGCCGGATTGGACACGTCACGTTGAAGCGGCCGCACTGGGGGGAGCGGACGCCATCGAGATAGGCGTTCCATTCTCGGACCCGATGATGGACGGTGTGGTCATTCAAGAGGCCTCCCAACGTGCGCTGGAGCGCGGAACCACGCTCGAATCGATCTGCGAAGAATTGGAGTCGCTTGGTGCCGAAATTCCGCTCATTGCCATGACCTACTACAACCTCTTTCTTCATTACGGACTCGGTCGGGCGGCGGACCGGATTCGTACGGCTGGTCTTAGCGGCGCGATCGTACCCGATCTTCCGCTCGAGGAGTCGGGCGAGTGGCGCACCGCGTGTGACGCGAGTGACGTCGCGACGATCTATATGGTGGCGCCCTCCACCCCCGCACCTAGAGCCCGTGAGATCGCAACTCGGACCCAAGGCTTTGCGTATGCCACGACGCGCATGGCCGTGACGGGCGCCGCGAGTGATGACGGCGACGGCCCGCGAGTGGTGGCGACGCTTCGCCAGGCGAGCGATGTGCCCATCTACGTCGGCATCGGCATCACCACACCAGATCAAGCAACCCGAGCGGCCTCTTATAGTGACGGCGTGATCGTCGGATCGGCGCTCGTCAAGCTGATACTCAATGGCGCGAGTACGTCTGAGGTTGAGCGTTTGATCGGCTCATTTCGAACCGCCATTGATTGAAAACAGCACTCAATTGCTGAGTTTCCGAAACTTTCTTCCGTTATACAAAGCGCGGTAATAGCCGTGGTTACTCAGTAGTAAAGGCGATATTGAACGGATTACGCCAAAAAGGGGGCCTTTGGTCCCTCTTGACAGCATTTCGGGGGTGTTAAATCGGATACGAGCCGTCATCTCGGTGGCTCGACGTGATCCTTAAGTAGGGGGAATTACATGGAACAGAGAGTTGCGGATCCAGGTCCATTGGGCCTAGCAGGGTTCGCTATGACGACGTTCTGCCTGAGTACCTTCAACGCGAACCTATGGCACGGCGGAGGCGCCGCTGCGGCGTTGTCGTTGGCCATCTTCTACGGCGGTATTGCCCAGCTCCTTGCGGGTATGTGGGAGTTCGTTCGTAAGAACACCTTTGCGGCGCTTGCCTTTTCGTCGTACGGTGCCTTTTGGCTTTCGCTTTGGTACTTGTTGAACCACGCGCCCGGGACGGACACGGTGGCGATCTTCCTGTTGGGCTGGACGATCTTCACCTTGTACATGACCTTGGCAGCGACCAAAACGACGAGCGCGATTCTTGCCGTGTTCGTCTTGCTATCGATCACCTTCATTTTCCTGACCATCGGCGCCTGGGGCGCTGGTCACACGGGTATGACGAAGATTGGTGGATGGGTCGGCATCGCGACAGCTTTGGCAGCCTGGTACGCCTCGGCGGCTGGGGTTGTAAACGAGACACACAAGAGGGTTGTGCTCCCGGTTGGTCCACGCGGCTAACGTAGGGGCCACTGGTGGCTTGCCACCGGACCCAACCGCCAGCAGCGCCCGTTCCGCAAGGTTCGGGCGCTGCTGGCATTTAAAGCACTGACTCATCGAACGCTCGTAGCCCTCCACGAGCGCTGATTCGATGGCGCGGTACTTCACAATGACCACACGGTTCCTTCGCGGTCATGAGTCGAATCCGAGATAGAAGGATTTGGTCGGATTGAAAACCTGGCGGTGTAGCTCGTATCTCTTCTCATGAGCGACGAGATCGTCGGTCGACCTGAGAACTACTAAGTAACCTGATCGAATGGAAATCGAGGGCGCAGGTTGACGGTTTACATTGGTTTTGACCTTGAAACGACGGGCGTCAGTTCGTTTCGCGACGTTCCCGTCTCCTTTGGATTTGTCGAGCATCTACACAGTGCCAACGGAACTGTGGCCCGAAGCGAGAGTGGCTTCGTGAATCCTGGTAGGGCGATTCCCGCGGGCGCGTCCGCCATCCACGGCATCACCGACGCGATGGTGTGTGACGCGCCCGTCCTCAAGGATGCTGTGGAAGAGATCGCGCAGCGACTTACCTCGATTTGGTCCACGGGCGGCGTGATCGTGGGCATGAACGTGTCGTACGACCTCACGATGATTGATTCGCTCTGTCAGCGACTGGCAACGGCGACGTTGGAGCAGCGAGGCGCCGTTGGCCCGGTGCTCGACATTCTCATTCTCGATCGCCACTTCGATAAATGGCGTAAAGGGGGCCGCAAGCTGACTGACCTCTGCCTTCACTACGGCGTCACACTCGTCGGTGCCCACTCCGCCCTAGAGGACGCCGATGCGAGTCTGAACGTATGGGAGGCGATCCAGGTTAAGTACCCCGAGATCAGGGAGATACCGATATCCACAATCAACGACACCTCGCGCGCCTGGTACCAAGAGTGGCTGGCTAGTTTTTCTACTTATTTAGAGAAAAAAGGTGAAGGGCCAATCAATACCGGGCGTTACGAATGGCCCATTCATCAAGATCTTTAAAGAGCGGCCGGAGGGCGTGATCGCCTCAATCGGTTTGCGCAAGTCGTCCCACTGACTCATTGCGGTACCTCCCTTAGATCGTTGGTGAGAATCTAAGAAGTTGTGTCGTGTGGGAAGACACAATTCGGTCGCTAGGTTTCAGCCGCAAACGTTGCTGCGAGGCGAGAACGAGTCCCAACAGAGTCATTATGGTCGGGCTGGGGAGATTTGAACTCCCGATCTCTCGGCCCCCAGCCGAGCGCTCTAGACCAAACTAAGCCACAGCCCGTGAAGGAGCAATCCTAGCCCGAGCGTTTTAGTTATCCGGGCGTGGTCCGTGACTTTGCGCTGGATTCGTGAGCCACGCCCGGGCTTCGCAAAGAGACGCGATGGTCTCTCCGGTAGCTTTTGCCTACAACGCTTCGAGGATCCGCCGATCGAGCGCGGCGACCAATTCATCAATTGCCATGGTGTCTCCTTTTCTATCCGCCGGCGGCGGCCGTCACAATCTCGACACTGGAGTCATCGCCCACGAACGTGTCAGACCACGCTGCACGTCGCACGATCTCGCCATCGAGTGCGACCGCTATGCCGCGAGGTTCGATACCGAGGCGCCTCAAGAGATTCTCAATCGATTCCGAGCAAAACTCTTCGTCATTGCCGTTTACGCGAATCACTGGAGGCTTTGCACGAAGTTCAGCGCTTCATTCGCCGCAAGGGGAGCGAGCGTGACGCCATGGCGATAGTGACCTGACGACCACGCCCAGCGTCCGTCGATAGTCTCAAAGAAGGGAGCGAGATCTTTGCTGGCGGGTCGAAGTCCCAGACGAGTCTCGACGATGGCGGCGGATTCGAGGGACGGCACGACGTCCAACGCGTCTCGAAGCAGTCGCTGGAGTTCGCCCATTTCGACGAGAAGATCCTGACGTTCCTCCGACGACGCTCCAAGGACGCAGTAGCCTCCGGGTCGACTGACCATATAAAAGGCGCGCCCGCGCACGTAGGCGCGCAACATCGGTCGTGTCGAGCGATCGAGTCCTTGGACGCGCACGGTCATCCCGCGCACGGGGCGAACGACATTTGCCACCTTCTCGGCCACGCCACGCGGCAAGGCACGCGCGCCCGTGGCCAAAATGCCCGCGTCGCCCTGCCACGACCCCTCGGCGGTCGTCACCTCGACGCGGTCGTCCTGGGCCGAAGCGGTGAGAACCTGGCGACGGACGACGTTGACCCCGTGAAGCTCGTTGGCCCGAGTGAGCAGCGCAACGACTTGATCGGGATCGACCCAGGCGTCACCCGCGAGGTAGAGGCCCTCTCGAATGCCCGCTGAGACGCCGTCGAACATCTCTTCGCACTCCTCTCGAGCTACTCGGCGAGGGGCAGCGCCGTAACTTCGGGCTACTACTTCAAACTGACCAATCAAGCGGCGATCGCTCGGGTCATAGCCGACCAGGAGCGTGCCGGTTTCGTATAGATCCAGCGGAGTGCCCGTCACGTCATACAAATCGCTTGAGATTTTGCGCCACGCCGCCAGCGCACCGAGTTGTAGCCGGTAATTCTCTTCTTCACCGGGTGAGATTTCCGCAGAAGGAGCGATCATCCCCGCGGCCGCCCACGTCGCTCCGGTGCCCGGCGAAGGGTCAAACAACGTGACCCGCCAACCGGCTCGAGCGAGCCGAAACGCGCTGGTCATGCCAATGACGCCACTACCCACCACCAATACGTCGCGACGAGACGAACTCACGCGACCAGCGTAGGGGCCAGAGTCTGAGCGCTCATTCGGTATAGTTAGGGCGGGTCAGCGTTGCCCCAGGACGAACGCTATGACCAAGAACCTCTACGACCCTGCTTTCGAACACGACGCCTGCGGCGTGGGTTTAGTCGCGGACCTGACAGGTGAGCCGACGAACGCCACGGTGCTTGACGCGTTGACCATCCTCGAGAACCTCGAGCATCGAGGGGCCACCGGCTCTGACGTGGACTCGGGCGACGGCGCCGGCATCCTCATTCAGATGCCCGACGCCTTCATTCGCACCATCTTTGGCTCGGCGGTGCCCCCGCATGGCGACTACGGCGTGGCGAACTGGATGATTCCTCCTCGCCTGGACCTCCAGCACGTCCAGCACACGATCGACGAGATCCTTTTGCGCGTGGGTCTCTCGTCGGCGGGTTGGCGCGAGGTGCCAGTCAAGTCGTCCATTCTGGGACCGACGTCACGAGCTTCGGAACCTCATTTCTTTCAACAACTGATCGTACGCTCAGCGGACGGTGGCGCCGGTGATCTCGAGCGAGCGCTGTACTGCGCGCGAAAGGTTATAGAACACACGCTGGACATTTACGCGTCGTCGTGCTCGTCCAAGGTGTTGATTTACAAAGGAATGCTGTCGTCGCCCCAACTGCGTTACTACTTCGCCGATCTAGGCGACGACCGATTGAAGTCAGCGATCGCAATCGTGCACAGTCGTTTTTCGACCAACGTCTTGCCTCGCTGGGACCTCGCGCAACCATTTCGCTACATCGCTCACAACGGAGAGATCAACACCATTCGTGGCAACCGTAACTGGATGACCGCCCGAGAGACCACGATCGAAAGTAACGTGCTGCCGCTTCCAGTAAGTGAACTCACGCCGATCATCACCGCGAACATGAGCGATTCGGCCAGCTTCGACGAGGTCGTGGAGTTGCTGGTTCACTCGGGACGCTCCTTGCCCCACGCGATCTTGATGATGATCCCCGAGGCGTGGGAGCGTTCGAGCGCGATGAGCCCTGACCGGCGCGCCTTCTACCGCTATCACGCGGGTCTGATGGAGCCCTGGGACGGTCCCGCCTCGGTCACCTTCTGCGACGGCCAGGTGGCGGGCGCCGTGCTCGACCGCAACGGACTGCGACCCGCTCGCTACTGGGTCACGAAGGACCATCGAGTGATCCTCGCGAGCGAGGTTGGAGTGCTACCCATTGAGGCGTCGAACATCGAGCGAAAAGGTCGCCTCCAGCCTGGACGAGTGTTCTTGGTCGATGTGGAGCAGGGCCGCATCATTGAAGACGACGAGCTCAAGTCCACACTGGCCGCTCAGGCGCCGTACGCCGAATGGCTCGAACGCCACCAGATCTCTCTCGACGCGATCGACACGCCCTTGACGTTGATGCCCGAGCACGCCTCGATCATCCGCCAACAGAAAAGCTTCGGTTACAGCGAAGAGGACCTGCGTCTCATCATTCGTCACATGGCCCAGGTGGGCGAGGAGCCCATTGGCTCAATGGGCTCGGACACCCGACTGCCGGTCCTTTCTACGATGCCGCGCTCCATCTTTGACTACTTCACGCAACTCTTCGCCCAAGTAACGAATCCGCCGCTCGACGCTATCCGCGAAGAGCTCGTGACCTCGACACGAGTCGTCATCGGGGGAGAAGAGAACCTCTTGCGAGAGAGCGAAGAGCACTGTCATCAGATCGTGCTGGCGTCACCGGTCTTGAGCGTGCACGAACTGGTCAAGATTCGCTACATCGACGAACAGCGCGGTGTCGAGGGCTTTCGCACGGCCGCCATCGACGGGCTCTTCGCGGCCCACGGCCCGCTCAGCGCCGCGGAGCGCCTCGCCCACGCCCTAAAAGAGGTGTCGAATCAGGTGGTCGCCCAGGTGCGCGCGGGCGTCAATATCGTGATCTTGAGCGATCGCGGCACATCCGCCTCGCACGCGGCGATTCCGAGTCTCTTGCTCGCCTCGGCGGTGCACCATCGNNGACGTTCGTGAAGTGCACCACGTGGCCCTGTTGCTCGGCTTTGGGGCGTCGGCGGTCTGTCCCTACCTCGCCTATGAATCAATCGACGCCCTAATGGAAGAGGGCGAGTTAACGGAATTGACGGCCTTCGAGGCCCGTTATCAGTATGGCAAGACACTCAATAAGGGTGTCGTGAAAGTCATGTCCAAGATGGGTGTGAGCACGGTCGCCAGTTACGTGGGCTCACAGCTCTTCGAGCCGGTCGGGCTCTCCGACGATGTGTTGAGCCGATACTTTCCGGGCTTTCACTCCCGCCTCGGGGGAGCGACCCTCGAGNNTTCAATCCCCGCACGGTCCAAAAGCTCCAACACGCGACGCGCGAGAAACGGTTCGATCTCTTTAAGGAGTACACCACGCTCGTTGACGAACAGAGCAGTGGCAAACTGACGCTGCGATCGCTGCTCTCGCTGGTACCGAGCTCGCCGCCCCTGGAGATCGAAGAGGTCGAGAGCGTTGCATCGATCGTCAAGCGCTTTAGCAGCGGCGCGATGTCCTATGGTTCGATTTCAGAAGAGGCGCACACGACCCTCGCCGTGGCCATGAACCGCCTCGGCGCGAAGTCCAACACCGGCGAAGGAGGAGAAGACGAGGAGCGCTTCGACACATCCAATCCGCGGGAAAACACTCGCTCCGCGATCAAGCAAGTCGCCTCGGGGCGATTCGGTGTCACCAGCCGCTACCTCGTCAACGCCGACGACTTGCAGATTAAGATCGCGCAGGGGGCCAAGCCCGGCGAGGGTGGACAGCTACCGGGATCGAAGGTCTACTCCTGGATTGCCAAGACTCGACACTCGACGACCGGCGTGGGCCTTATCTCGCCGCCACCGCACCACGACATTTACTCCATCGAGGATCTCAAGCAACTCATCTACGACTTAAAGTGCGCTAACGACGAGGCGCGCGTTCATGTCAAGCTCGTCAGCGAGCAGGGTGTCGGCACCATCGCCGCGGGCGTGGCCAAAGCCCACGCGGACGTCATCTTGATCTCGGGTCACGACGGGGGAACCGGGGCGGCGCCGCTGACCTCGCTCAAACACGCGGGCACGCCCTGGGAACTGGGACTGGCCGAGGCGCACCAGACCTTGGCGGCGAACGGCCTGCGCAGTCGCGTCGTCTTGCAGACCGATGGACAACTCAAAACCGGCCGTGACGTCATTATTGCGGCGCTGCTCGGGGCCGAAGAGTTCGGTTTTGCGACTGCGCCGTTGGTCGTGTCGGGTTGCGTGATGATGCGGGTCTGTCACCTTGATACGTGTCCGGTCGGCATCGCCACCCAGAATCCGATATTGCGCGAGCGATTCACCGGAAAGCCGGAGTTCGTCGAGAACTTCTTTGAATTCATCGCCCAGGAAGTGCGCGAGTACCTGGCGCTGCTCGGCGCACGAACCCTCGACGAGTTGATTGGTGACGTGTCGAAATTGGCCGTCGCCCCGTTAGACGATCCCACGAACGATCTGGACCTGAGTGCCTTATTGGTTTTGGTTGAACCCGATCAACGTCGCCAGGGTATGAAGCAAGACCACGGACTCGAGGGCGCACTCGACTGGGCCTTTCTCAGTCAGGCCGTTCGCGCCGCGACGACGGGAACGCCATTTCGCTACGCCACCGCGGTGCGTAACGTGAACCGTGCCGTAGGCACGTTGACGGGCAGTGCCATCACTCGCGCTTTAGGCGAGCGAACGCTCTGTGACGACCACGTACAGATCGATCTCAAGGGTTCCGCCGGTCAAAGCCTTGGCGCGTTCATTCCCGCCGGGGTAACCCTGCGACTAAGTGGTGACACGAACGACTACGCCGGCAAAGGCCTTTCTGGCGGGCGAATAGTTATACGACCCGACGACGAGGCCACCTTCGCGAGCGACGAGAACATCATCGCGGGCAACGTGATTGGTTACGGCGCGACGAGCGGCGAGATCTTCATCAGCGGCGTCGTGGGCGAACGGTGCGCGGTGCGTAATTCTGGCGCGACCATCATCGTGGAAGGCACGGGCGATCATGCCGGTGAGTACATGACGGGCGGCGTCGTGGTGATTCTCGGCAACGTCGGGCGCAATCTAGTCGCCGGCATGTCGGGCGGCACGCTCTATCTTTATGACCCCGATGAGCGCGTCCACGACCACTTGAGCGCCGGGGTCTACGAAATTGAACTCCTGGAGAGCGACGACGACGAGCGACTTCGATCGTTGCTGGAACGTTTCCGCGATGAAACCGGCTCGAAGAAAGCGGCCCGGCTCCTCGACGAGTGGCGAAGTGAGCGGATGAACTTCGTGCGCATCGAAACCTCGGAGTACCAACGTATTCGAGACGAGGCCAAGGGTGGGTAAGCTCACCGGCTTTCTCGAGTTCCCCCGCCAGGGCCCTAAGTATCGGCCCGTGAGCGTACGTCTTCGCGACTGGCACGAGGTCTATCAGCCCCAGAGCGACGAAGAGATTGCCCAGCAGGGCGCGCGCTGCATGGACTGTGGCATCCCCTTTTGCATGCAGGGCTGTCCCCTGGGCAACCGCATTCCCGAATTCAACGACCGAGCTCATCACTTGCAGTGGGCGCTCGCGGCCGACCAGCTCTTTAGCACGAACAACTTCCCGGAGTTCACCGGACGACTCTGTCCCGCGCCATGCGAGTCCGCCTGCGTATTAGGCATAGGAAGCGATCCGGTGACCATCGAACGACTTGAGTACGAGGTCGCCGAACACGCCTTCTCGAACAATCTGGCAGTCTCGAGCCCGACGCCCCGCGAGAGCGGACGACGAGTTGCGGTGATTGGTTCGGGACCGGCCGGTCTCGCGGCCGCGGCGCAACTGAGAAGCGTCGGCCACGCGGTCAGCGTCTTTGAGCGAAGTGACGCCATCGGGGGGCTTTTGCGCTACGGCATTCCAGAGTTCAAGATGGAAAAGGCCGTGTTAGATCGACGACTCGCGGTCATGCGTGACGCCGGCATTGAGTTTTTCACCGATGTGACGGTAGGACGCAGTGGCACACCCCTCGCCGCGCTTCAAGGTGAGTTCGACGCGGTTTTGCTCGCCCTAGGCGCCACGCGTCCGAGATTGATTCCCGTCCCCGGGGCCGATCTTGAAGGGGTGTATCCCGCAATGACCTACCTCGCAGCATCGAATCGCGCTGTGAATGCCGATGCCTTACCCGCGCTGAGCGCTTTGGATCACCACGTCGTCATTCTGGGTGGCGGCGATACGGGCGCCGACTGTTTGGGCACGGTCCATCGTCAAGGCGCCGCATCGGTGACTCAGATTGAAATCATGGACCAGCCGCCCCTGGAACGCCCTACAGACGAGCCCTGGCCGACAATGGCCCGGATCTTTAAAATCTCATCCGCGCACGATGAGGGTGGCGAGCGGCGCTTTTCCACTGAAACCCTCGAGTTCCTCGGCGTCGGGCGCGTCGAATCCGTTGTCTTACGGGACCACCTCACGAATGAGACGGTGACGTTCCCCGCCGACCTCGTACTAATCGCCGCGGGTTTTTTAGGTCCGGAACTCGACGATCTCGAGTTGAACGGCGAACAGTTTCTCACCTCGCGCGCCACTCTCTCGGTGGATAGCGACTGGCGAGTTCGAAAGATCCCAGGGGCGAGTCCCGTCTTTGCGTGCGGCGACGCGGTGCGCGGTCAGAGCTTGATCGTCTGGGCAATCGCCGAGGGCCGCAGCGCCGCGGCATCGATTGACTCGTACTTCACCGGGCGCAAGAGCCCCTTAGGGGCGCCCGTTGAGCCCTACGCCCTCTCGTGGTAATCCCCGGACGTACCTAGGTTTTGTAGCATCGAACCATTGGTGTTTCGAGGGGGGCCATGAAGAGCACGATGCAAGACGCGCCACTACTCATAAGTGGCATCCTGCGCCACGGGGAATCCATTTACGCGGACAAGAAAGTCTTCACCGTCACGTCCGACGACGTCGAGGAAGCGACCTTCTTCCAGATTTCTAAGAGGGCCGAACAACTCGCCGCCGCGCTCAAAAAGCTCGGAGTGCGTTCGGGTGATCGCGTGGGGACGTTCATGTGGAACAACCAGGCGCACATGGAGGCGTACCTCGCGGTGCCCAGCATGGGCGCGGTCCTGCACACTTTGAATATTCGGCTCTTTCCCGAACAGCTCGCGTACATCATCAATCACGCCGAAGATGAGATCATCATAGTTGACGCGTCACTGGCGGCGTCACTGGCCAAAGTCCGAGATCAGATACCCCTCGTAAAGACCATCATCATGCACGGCGAAGATTCGAGCGGCGCGCTCGGAGAGACGCTGGACTACGAGACGCTCCTCAGCGCCGAGCGGCCGGGCTACGAGTGGCCCGTGCTGGACGAACGCGACGCGGCGATCATGTGTTACACCTCGGGCACGACCGGTAATCCTAAAGGGGTCGTCTACTCGCACCGTTCGACGTGGCTGCACTCGATGGCCCAAACAGCGGCCAATTCGATCGGGCTCTGTGAGAAGGACCGCTGTCTGCTCATCGTGCCGATGTTTCACGTCAACGCGTGGGGGACAGTTTTCACGGCGTTCTTCGCGGGCGTCGAATTGATCATGCCCCAGATGTACCTTCAGGGCGCGCCGATTCTCAAGATGGTGCGCGAGCTGCGCCCGACGATCTCGCTGGGCGTGCCCACGGTGTGGAACGACGTGCTGCGGGTGGCCGAGACGACGCCCGAGACTGACCTGTCGAGCTTGCGCGCAATTCTGGTAGGTGGTTCCGCAGTGCCTCGCTTCATGATCGAGGCTTTTCGCGACGTCTACGGCATTGACGTGATTCAAGGGTGGGGCATGACCGAGACCAGTCCCCTCGCCGCCGTGTCGACTCCTCCGGCAGGCACGCCCCCCGAACTTGAGATCGAGTACCGGGTGAAAGCGGGGCGCGTCGTGGCGGGCGTGGAGTTGCGCCTCACGGCCGACGACGGGACCGTCTTGCCCCGCGACGGCAAGACCATCGGGGAGTTCGAGATCCGCGGACCCTGGGTCACCGCTTCGTACTTTGGCGTCGACGAGCCCGAGAAGTTTCGAGACGGCTGGCTACGCACCGGGGATAT
>PLBM01000133.1:0-122 GCA_003134515.1 Acidimicrobiaceae bacterium
TTGCCGGCGACGGTGCGCTTCGGACCCTTACGGGTGCGAGCGTTCGTACGGGTGCGCTGACCACGCACGGGCAGGCCCTTGCGATGACGGATCCCCTGGAGGCAGTTGATCTCCATCTTGCG
>PLBM01000133.1:229-8673 GCA_003134515.1 Acidimicrobiaceae bacterium
TCGCAGATCACACGGACGACGCCGGCCCTGCGAATGACCTTGCACTTCTCACACATGGGCTTGACGCTTGCGCGAACCTTCATGATTCTCTTTCTCGATCTTCTAGAACTGGAGCTATTTGTAGCGGTAGGTGATGCGACCGCGGGTCATGTCGTACGGGGTGATCTCCACCTGGACCTTGTCCCCGGGAAGGATGCGAATACGGTGCATGCGCATCTTTCCTGAGCTGTGCGCGAGGACGGTATACCCGTTCTCTAATTCCACGCGAAACATGGCGTTTGGTAGAGGCTCGACGACGGTCCCCTCAACGGTAAACGCGTCTTCCTTTGGCTTGCTCAGGTTCTTTCTCCTTATTTCGGCACTACGAGGGGCGTGGGAGCATAACCCCACACGAGAAGACCTCAGAGGCGAGCCCAGAGGTCGGCTTTCCATTCTATCGGAAATTCCGAAAAACGCAAAAACAGCGCTCATTTACGGGCGATTTAACCGCTAAATCTCATCCGAAGACCCAATGAAATTCTAGTCGGAACGGGGGAAAACGCTTCCGGCAGTCTTCGCAGCTTTACTCAACGCCTCGAGATCAGACATCCGCTGGGCGCCAGGGAGTACGTCCTTCTATCAACGCTTCTCACGCGTGACAGGTGAAGCACATCCTTCTGAATCCCCCAAAGCACGACGGGCCATGGTGACGAGCACCGTCGTTATCCCATTGAACGTCTGGCGACCCGACTCAAGTTCGCGCCTTTGTGTAACTCTTTTGAGCGCGAACCTGAGTCAGTTCCCCAGATCACTTCGACTTAGGTAAAAGAGTTATAGAACCCAAAGAACGTACAGCCGGGAACGGTTGCGCCACCGCCCGAGCCGAGGTAACTACCTATGCCAGTGAAGACATTGGCGAAGTAGTTTCCGTTACCCGAGGCCAGCGCCGTCGAACCGTCATTCGGACCAGTGAATTGAGGCGAACCGGTACTCGAATCCGTTTCGTAACCAATTTGCACGGGCGTACCGGCCGACCAGTCCGAATTGCCGTTGCGGGTAGCGTAGTCATGCCAAGCAGAGTGATCCACACTCGTCGTGACGAAAGTCCCCACATCAGCACTGGTGCCATCAAAATAGCATTCGCCCGTAAGGGTAAAGGGGCCAAATACGGCCAGCGTCACGGTCGCCACCGTCGGGTCATTGAAGCTTGTGCCAGAAGGCGTCTCGATCGTCGCACTCTAGTTTTGTACCGTCGTGTTGCCATTGAAACCGTTCGCCCCGGCAGGACCGGCAGGACCGGCGGCACCCCTGGGTCTCGAGGGCTGCTACACCTGAGAAAGACCGCCCAGAGTGGGCGGCCCGACGCGACCAAACTAGACCTCGCCGCCGGTCCAAATGGTCCTCGGGTGCGCCAACTTCTTTGTGGTTTACTGGTTTTCATCTCAGTGGGGGGTGATGAATGATAGGTGGCTCCAGATTTGCCCTGCCGCGCGGACTAGACGTCGTGGTCGCTGTTCGCTCAAAGCTTGTGGCCGAACGATCAATTCGAGAACCAGCTGAGTGTCGCGCCACATTCGCGGACGACCAGAGAGCTCGTAACATGGCGGTGGAACTTACAAGCCCAAGCGTTATCCCCGCATGAACCTCGAACTGCTACGACGTTTCGTGACGGTGGCTGATGAGGGCAATCTCTCGCGAGCCGCCGATGAGCTCTTCGTATCCCAACCAGTGTTGAGCCGGCAAATCTCGCGGCTCGAGAAGGAGGTGGGTGCGCATCTCTTTACCCGGACCCCAGAGGGAATGGAACTGACCGAGGCTGGCGCCCTGATGTACAAAAACGCTCAAGACGCACTCGCGCTCATCGACAAAGGGATGCGTGAGGCGAAAGAAGCCAGCCTGGGCGAGATACGGGTCTCAATCGGTTACCGCTTCCCCACCGAGCTAGTGAACCAACTCATCAAGACCGCACAGTCGTTCAGCCCCGAGGTGAATTTTGACTTGATCCCCATCGACTACCCGGATTCAAGTTGCGGCTTGAGGAGCGGAGAGTGTGACGCCGCGTTCCTCTGGCTGCCGATCGACCTGGCGATCGATTACGTCGAAATCTACCGCGGGCCGTGTATGGCGTTACTCTCCCACGAGCACCCGCTCTCGAAAGAGACCATGGTGTCAATTGAGAGCCTCATCAACGATCCTCTGGTGACGATCAAATGCAACGACCAGGTTTTCTCGGATTACGCGAACGCTCTCGCGTATCGACATGGAACTGCCCCCAAAATCGCCTACGAGGCAAAATCAACGGAAGAAGCGCTGCAGCACATCTCGCTCAACGAAGGAATTGGTTTTGCGTTGACTTTGAGATCCAAGTTCCACAGTTGGGAAAGCGTGGTCTGGGTGCCAATTTCTGACATGGAAGATTGCACGTTTGTTCTGGCGCAGCGATCTGGAAAGACGAATCCCGCGTTGGACTCACTCTTCCGAGCTATCAACAAGCATTGACGCCGAGCAGATCTGCCCGGGTCGACGATTCAACTGGCCGCTTTCGCCCAGATCCGAGTCCAACTCATGGAATAGGTCACGTCAGGCGAGACCGATTCCGATATCTCCACCGCACCGGTAGGGAATCGATACCTGCTCCGAGATCAAGGAACCACGTGGCACTTTTCGCGTCGTGCACACATATCCGCTCGAGTATTTCCTTGAGGTTGAGCTTTCACAACGTAGTCCGATCGTCGTCATGTTCGTAAAGACATGGGAGCGAACCAAAAAGGTCTTGGACAGGAACACCAAAGACTTCTAAATTTGCTGTCTGTGACTATTGAATTAGCAGCGCAATCGCGCCACGACAAGTCGTCGACGTACGTACGCCCATTGAAGTGAGTATTTATATGACGCCAGTTAGAGACACCCTCTTGATCGCGAACGGTCTCGCGAAGCGGTGGGAGATCTTCATGACTCCTCACATCTCCAGTGGCGTCGACCTGAGAAAGATAGTGGTCGTGACCACGATGCAATGAGGGGTTCTGACGATCTCGTCGATCCACAGCTCTTTTGCGACGAGCTCGTGAAGGAAGGGGGTTACGCCCTCGCGTGGATTGGCGTCACTTCGACGCGCCACATCGGGGCCGTCGATCTCGTCTGTGCGGCGGGGGCGACCGAATACTTGTACGGCGATATGGCCGCGTGGTGGGGTTCGAAGGAGAGTGTGTGGGGACCGCCGGGCACGGCGCTGCGTAGCGGCGTAAGCCAGGTAATCGGGAATTTGGCCGAAGGTGCGCCGGACGATCCATGGCGCGAACGAGCCGCTCGGTTCTCCCTCGGCTCCTCGGTCGCCATCGCCGACTGGCTCGGCACACGTCGAGCGGTACTGAACGTCTACGACCGGCGAGTTCACGCGTTCCCCGACACCCGGGTCAAGGGTCTCGAGGAGCTGGTACGCAGGGTCGAGTTCGCCATCACGTACGGACGCTCGCTGCGACAGGCCCAAGCGGCGTTGGCGGAGTCCAACCTCGCCATGGACGCCCTCAAGGTCACTGAGCACAACCTCTTTCAGTCCGAACAACGATTTCGCCTCGCGTTCGAAAGCAACATGTCGCCGATGCTCTTCATGGACCTCGACGATCAGGTCACCGCCGTGAACGACGCCTTCTGTCGGATGATTGGCCGCACTCGCGAGGAGATTCTCGAGATCCAGTTGGCGTCGTTCACCCACCCCGATGACCTGGACGTCGTCGGGGACGTCAATCGGCGCTTGGAATCGGGCGAAACCCACCAAATTCGCTACGTCAAGCGCTACTTGCACAAGGACGGGCGCGTCATCATCGCGGAGGTGTCCAAGTACGCCGCGCGCGACGCCGAGGGCACGATGCTTTACTCGGTCTCTTCCTCGCGCGACATCACCGCGGAACGCGCACTCACCGAGCAGCTCGTTGCGTCGCAACGGTTGGAGGCCTTCGGCACGCTCGCCGGAGGCATCGCGCACGACTTCAACAACCTCCTACTGGTGATGAAGGGATATACCTCGATCCTCATCAAGGAATTGAAGAATGAGAAGATGCGCGACGCCGCCGAGCGTATTGACCTGGTTTTGGACGAAGCGACGACGTTCACCAAGCAACTACTAGCCTCCTCGCGCCAGCAAGAGATCCAGCCTCAGGCAGTCGACCTCAACGAGATTGTGCGCGCGGGATTGAATTTGATGGACCCCTTGCTCGGTGAGGACGTCACGGTCAACTTGTCACTGACAGAGGGTCTGCCGTTGGCGTGGCTCGATCCCTCCCAGACGCTCCAAGTACTGCTCAATCTGATCACCAACGCCCGCGACGCCATGCCGAGTAACGGGAGGCTCTCATTGTGTACCGACCTGGTCGAGCTGGGCGAGGACTACGCGGCCCACCATCTCGACGTCGAGCCCGGACCATTCCTCCTCCTAGAGATCGCTGACAGTGGCGTCGGGATGGACGAGACGACCCGAGCTCGAATGTTCGAGCACTTCTACACGACCAAGCCCCAGGGGACAGGTCTGGGCCTCGCGACCGTGTACGGCATCATTAAGCAGAGTCACGGCCATATCGACGTGAGAAGCGAACCCGGTAATGGCACGACGTTCGAGGTGTACTTTCCCCTAGCGAAGGTGCACGCCGGTATTGGGGCCATTGAGTAGAACCGCGGACGGTCCGAGGTGCCAAGGTGCCAAGGTGCCAGACGAATAGCGATTTGAATACAGCCCGACACTGGCGCGCCAATGTCGCGAGTGACTTTGAGTTTCTCCAGAACTCGGGGACGATAGACCGTGCATCCGAGGCGGTCCGCCGCTCACGCCAGGGTAAAGACCTCGGGTCCGTGCTCGGTGACCGCGATGGTGTGTTCGAAGTGCGCCGACAGCTTGCCGTCCTCGGTCATGACGCTCCATCCGTCGTCGAGCAGGTACGTCTCGTAGGAACCGACGTTGACCATCGGTTCGACGGCAAAGACCATGCCCTCTTTCAACGTCGGGCCGGGTGTGCCGGGCCAGTAGTTAGGTACCTGGGGGCTCTCGTGCATCTCAGTGCCGATGGCGTGCCCGACGTACTCGCGCACCACCGAGAAGCCAGCCGCTTCGGCGACTTTTTGCACCGCACGGCCGACTTCGTGCAGACGGCCCCCGATCACCAGTCGATCGACGCCCGCCCAGAGAGAGCGCTCGGTCACGTCGAGGAGTTTCTGCGCGCCTTTGGTGATCTGGCCGACACCCGCGGTGAACGCGGCGTCACCGTGGTAGCCCTCGACGATCGCGCCGGCGTCAATGGAAATGAGGTCGCCCTCTTTCAAGACGTAGTTCCCCGGGATGCCGTGCACGACCATGTCGTTCGGACTCGTGCAGATGACCGCGGGAAAGCCGTGATAGTTGAGAAAGTTCGAACGGGCCCCGCGCTTGGCCAATACCGCTTTGGCCAGATCGTTGAGGTCGTTCGTCGTCACGCCCGGGCGAATGGCCGCGCGCGTGACCGCGAGCATCTCGGCCGTGACTTTGCCGGCCTTGCGCATTTTGTCGAGCTCGCCCTTCGAGCGAATCACCCGAGACCCCTGGCGTGCAGCACTGCTTCAATCGCGGCCGTCACCTGGTCCATGCTCTGATCGCCGTTCACACTCACGAGCAGTCCCCGCGACTCGTAAAAGGACAGCAGCGGCACCGTGTCGCGCTCGAAGTTCTCCAGGCGCTTCTTGATCGCCTCGGGCTGGTCGTCGCTTCGTTGCACTACGTCGCCCCCGCAGACCTCGCACGTGCCCGAGATCGCCGCGACGTCGGTGTCTTGATAGGTCGTGCCGCACTCTTGACAGACCCGTCGCGCCGAGAGGCGTTGCAAGACCAGCTCGTCGGGCAGCTCGATGCTGAGACAGAGCTTGACGCCGTCGCTGGCTAAGAGCTGCTCGAGCGCCTCGGCTTGGCCGATCGTGCGCGGAAAGCCGTCGAGCACGCATCCCTTGGCGGCGTCGGGTTCTTTCAGACGCTCCTCGACGAGTTGGTTCACCAGATCGTCGGTGACGAGCCGTCCCGTGTCGAGCACGGATTTGACTTCTCGCCCCAAGGGCGTGCCGGCTTGGACGGCGGCGCGCAGGATGTCCCCGGTGGAGATGTGCGCGAGCTCGTAGCGCTCAGCGAGGCGCTGGCTCTGGGTTCCCTTGCCGGCGCCCTGTTTACCCAGGACGACGATATTGAGCCGCGCGGTCATGACTAGTGCTTCAAGAAGCCTTCGTAGTTGCGCATCATGAGTTGGCTGTCGATCTGGCGCATCGTTTCGAGCGACACGCCCACCGCGATCAGCAAGGTGGTGCCGTAGTACGGGAAGCGGTTGATATTCCACAGCGCCATCAAGATGCTAGGCGTCACGGCCACCGAGGCGAGGAAGAGCGCGCCCACCACGGTGAGCCGCGAGAGCATGCGCGCGAAGTACTTCTCCGTCGGCAGACCCGGACGGATGCCCGGCACGAAGCCGCCTTGTTGGCGCAGCATCTCGGCCTGTTGGTGGGGCTCGAAGGCGATGTAGACGTAGAAGAAGGTGAAGGCGACGATCAAGAGGAAGTCGCCGCCGATATACATGAAGTTCGTCGGGGTCAGTGACGTCGTGACGAAGTGCTGAAAGCTCGGCCAGGGCACGATGTTCGACATCAGGACTGGAATGTAGAGCACCGACGAGGCGAAGATGATCGGGATCACGCCGGACTGGTTGACCTTTAGGGGTATGTAGGTGGAGTTGCCACCCATCTCGCGTCGCCCGACGACCCTTCTGGCGAACGTCACCGGAATTCTTCGCTGGCCGTTGTCCATGAAGACGATCAGCACCAACAACGCGAGCGAGACGACGAGAATGACCAAGAACTTGAAGGGTCCGCCCTCCGCCCACACCGCCTTGCCGCCCGAGGGCAGGCCCGACACGACGTTGGCGAAGATGAGCAGACTCATGCCCTGGCCGATGCCGCGTTGGGTAATGAGCTCGGCGAGCCACATGACAAAGGCCGTGCCGGCCGTCAAGACTATGACCATGAAGAGTCCGAGCCACAGGGTGAACCGGGGAATCAGGTCGATGTTAAAGCCGAGCAGCGCCTGGTCGTGGCCGTGAAAGGCATAGATGAGACCGGTCGACTGTAACAGGGCCAGGCCGATCGTGAGATAGCGCGTCGTCTGGGTGATCTTCTTTTGCCCGACGGCGCCCTGGTCGCGCCACTCGGTCAGTTTTGGAATGACCGTGGTGAGCAGTTGGATGACGATCGAGCTCGTGATATAGGGCATGACGCCCAGACCAAAGACCGCGAGGCGCGTCAACGCGCCCCCCGAGAAGAGATTCAAGAAGCCGAGTACCCCGCTGGCGCCGGCTTTGCTCTGCAGCAACTGGACCTGGGACCAGCTGACGCCCGGGATCGGCAGGTTGGCGCCGAGCTGGTAGAGGCAGATGACCCCGATCGTGAACAGGACCTTGTTGCGTAGGTCCGGTACACGAAAGATGTTGGCCAGTCGCGTCAGCACTATCCGACCCTAACGGTTCTGGTGTTGGTTACCCGACGCGGGCGGACGAACGGCAAAGGGCAACTCGAGCACGGTCACGGTGCCCCCGGCACCTTCGATCGCGGCCCGGGCCGACGCGGAGAAGCCGTGCGCCGAGACGTTCAGCGCCTTCGCGAGTTCGCCACGTCCGAGCACTTTGACGAGGCCCTTCTTTCGCAAGAGGCCCTTTTCGACGAGTACGTCGGGCGTGATCTCGCTGAGCCCGAGCGCGTCGAGCGCGTCGAGGTTGACCGGCGTGTAGGCCACGCGAAAGGGGTTGGTAAAGCCCTTCATGAATGGAATGCGACTGAGCAGCGGCAGCTGTCCACCCTCGAAGCCGGCCGGGATCTGGCGGCGCGCCTTTTGACCTTTGGTGCCGCGGCCAGCCGTCTTGCCGCCCTTGCCGGCGATGCCGCGTCCGACGATCCGCTTGCGCTTGATCGAGCCTTCGGGCGATTTGAGATCGTGCAACTTCATTCCTTGACCTCTTCCACTTTGATCAGGTGCGGCACGCGAGCGATCATCCCGTGAATCTCGGGACGGTCGGGCAGCACGTTGGACTGGCCGATGCCCCTCAGTCCGAGCGCGCGCAACGTCGCGCGGTGCTTGGGCTTGGTGGCGATCGCTGAGCGAACTTGGGTGACCTTTAGCGCCATGGCTTAGCCCTCCGTGACCTTAAAGAGATCGCCGTCGCGTTGGCGCTCGCGGTACGCGCGCAGCGTGCCCGAGGGAACGATCTCCTCGGCCGGGCGGTCGCGCAGCGCGGCGAGCTCTTCGGGACGGCGTAACTGCTTCAGACCTTCGATCGTGGCGTGGGCCACGTTGATGCCATTGGACGAACCGAGGGACTTGGCGATGATGTCCTTCACCCCAGCCATCTCGAGGATCGCGCGCGCGGCGCCCCCGGCGATCACACCGGTGCCCGGCGCCGCGGGCTTCATCA
>PLBM01000117.1:0-579 GCA_003134515.1 Acidimicrobiaceae bacterium
GTGCACATCGTCGAAGCGGCCGCGAAAGCCTGCTACGACCCAGTGAACTTCAAGTACACGCCCACGGCGGGACTCGGTGAACTGCGCGAGGCCATTGCCGCCAAATCGATGCGCGACAGCGGACTTAGGGTCGACGCGGGTCAGGTGTTGGTGACCAATGGCGGGAAGCATGCGGTCATCTCGGCGTTTATGAGCGTGCTCAACCCGGGCGANNGCGCCCTACTGGACGACGTACCCTGAAGCGGTCTACCTGACCAGGGCGACGGCCGTGCCGGTCATGACAAGCCCGGCGAACGGCTTTCGGGTCACGGTAGACGAACTCGAGCGCGCGCGAACCAAGAAGACCAAGTTGCTTGTCTTCGTCTCGCCATCGAACCCCACGGGCGCGGTGGTTCGCCCCGAGGACGTCGCCGCGATTGGCCGCTGGGCGGCCGAGCACGACATCTGGGTGATCTGTGACGAGATCTATGAGCACTTGGTGTACGGCGACGCGATGCACGTGTCGATGCCGGTGGTCGCCCCCGAGCTCGCCGATCGATGGATCGTCGTGAACGGAGTCGCGAAGACCTACGCGATGAC
>PLBM01000117.1:624-3213 GCA_003134515.1 Acidimicrobiaceae bacterium
TCGATCGTCGCCGAAAGATCATGACGACGATGTTGAACGCCATCGACGGTGTGCGCTGCGCCTTACCCGACGGCGCCTTCTACTGCTTTCCCGATGTGAGTGGGCTCCTTGGACGGACCTTAGGCGGGCGAGTGGCGACGAGTTCGAGTGAATTGGCAGAGGTGTTGCTCGAGACGATCCAGATCGCGGTGGTGCCCGGCGAAGCCTTCGGCGCTCCGGGATACTTTCGACTGAGTTACGCGCTGGGCGACGACGATCTCGTAGAGGGTCTCGAGCGATTGGCCGCGTTGGTCGTCGCGGGNNCCCTTAGTCTGGAACTTACTTATGAAGGGGTGCCCGTGGCCCGAGTACTAGTGACCGAAGAGATCGCCCCGTCGGGTCTCGACAAACTGCGAGAGGCCGGCCACGAGGTCGATATTCGACTGGGACTTACGCCGTCCGAGTTGATTCACGCGGTGCGCGGCGCCCACGCGCTCATCGTCCGCTCGGCGACCCGGGTAGACGCCGCGACGCTCGAAGCGGCGAGTGACTTAGTCGTGGTGGGACGCGCCGGCATTGGTCTGGACAACGTCGACGTCGCCAGGGCCACCGAACTCGGGGTCATGGTCGTGAACGCGCCGGTGTCCAATATTGTCTCCGCGGCGGAGCAGACCATGGCGCTACTGCTCGCCCAAGCGCGAAATATCCCCCAAGCCCATTCGGCGCTGAAGAGCGGCCAGTGGGAGCGCAGTAAGTGGGAGGGGGTGGAGCTCTACGGCAAGACACTGGGCATTGTCGGACTGGGGAAAATTGGTGCGCTGGTCGCGCAGCGCGCCCACGCCTTTGGTATGCGTCTCGTCGCCTATGACCCGTTTATCACCGAAGAGCGCGCTCGACACATGGGCGTGGAGTTAGTTGATCTGAACGCATTGCTCGGCGAAAGTGACTTCATCTCGATTCACTTACCGAAGAATAAAGAGACGACGAACTTGTTCAACGTCGAGTCCTTCAAAAAGACCAAGCCGGGCGTTCGCATCATCAACGTCGCGCGCGGGGGCATCGTGAACGAGGCCGATCTGGCTGACGCTATCCGTAGTGGCCACGTGCAAGGCGCCGCCCTGGACGTGTTTGAAAAAGAGCCCACGACCGAGTCACCGCTCTTTGACCTGTCGTCGGTAGTGGTGGTGCCTCACCTCGGCGCGTCCACCTTCGAAGCCCAGGACAAGGCGGGCGTGACCATCGCCGAGCAGGTCGAACTGGCGCTGGCGGGCGACTTCGTGCCTTACGCGGTGAACGTGTCGGCGGGAGACGTGTCGAACTCCGTGAGCCCCTTCATGGGACTCGCAGAACTGCTGGGTCGATTTATCGGGGGACTGCTCGACGGCAAACCGGCCGACTTAGAAGTGATCTATTCGGGCGAGTTGGCGGGTGCCGGCACCAAGATCTTGACGCTGTGCGCCCTTAAGGGTCTGTTGAGTTCCACGGGCCACGATGGCGTGTCGTTCGTGAACGCGCCTCAACTCGCCGCCGAGCACAATCTCACCTTTGGCGAAGTCGCGTCGGTGGCGTCGCCGGAGTACATCAGCCTGATCACCGTGCGCTCGGACGGCCACGCGGTGTCGGGCACGCTGATGACCATCGGGACGCGCGTGGAGACCCGTATCGTCAGCGTGGACGGCCACGCGGTGGAGATCGCGCCCACCGCGTCGATGCTGGTCGTGCACAACGACGATCGCCCGGGCATGATCGGACGGGTGGGTATGGCGCTCGGTGCTGCGAATATCTCGATTGCGTCCATGGCCGTGGGTCCTGATCCCAAGTCCAAGACCGCCCTCATGGTGCTCTCGACCGTGGATCCCACGCCGGCCTCGGTTGTGGAACAACTTCGCGACACTGACGGCATCCAGGACATCCACCTGATCACCCTGCGCTAACGGGAGTACCGGCCTACATCAAGCTGACGAGATCGACGCGCTCCATCACTTCGTCGGTCAACAGCGGCATCACGTCGAGCGCGCTCATGTTCTCGCGCACCTGATCCGGCGACGAGGCGCCGGTAATGACTGAGGAGACGTGGGGGTTCTTTGCGCACCACGCCAGGGAGAACTGAGCGAGTGAGACGTCCAGCTCGTCTGAGATCTTCTTCAACTCGGCGACCTTCTTATTACTCGCTTCGTTGGTGAGCGAAGACTTCAGCCACTCGTAGCCGGGCAAAGTCGCGCGCGATCCGGCGGGCACGCCGTTGAGGTACTTGCCCGTCAGCAGACCCGACGAGAGGGGCGACCAGATAGTGGTGCCCAGTCCGATGTCCTCGTAGAGGCGCGCGTACTCTTTTTCCACGCGGTCGCGCCACAAGATGTTGTACTGGGGCTGCTCCATGGTGGGCTTGTGTAGATGGTGGCGATCGGCGATGTCGTAGGCGGCGCGAATCTCGTCCGCGGTCCACTCCGAGGTACCCCAGTAGAGCGCCTGACCTTTGTCGATCATGTCACTCATCGCCCACACCGTTTCTTCGATGGGCGTGTTGGGGTCGGCCCGGTGACAAAAGACCAGGTCCACGAAGTCGAGGTCGAATCGCTCTAGCGAGCCTTCGATGGCCTGGTCGAGGTA
>PLBM01000011.1 GCA_003134515.1 Acidimicrobiaceae bacterium
TCGCTCACCGCCGGCAGCGCCGGGGCGACCGCGCCCGTCACGACGCCGTCCAGGCGATCGGGCAGCGCCTGCGCGGCAGCGCCGGCCGACCAGGCCAGCGCGCGCCGACTCGGTCCAAAGACGTCCAGGGCGCCGGCGGCGGCGAGCGCTTCGAGGTGGTGCTGTTGGAGACCGGCGCGGCGAACAAGATCAGCACTGCTGGACCAGGGTGCGCCCGCCACGACGCGCTCGGCCAGTTCGGCCCCGACCGAACGGACGTCGCCCAGACCAAGTCGCACGAGTGGGCGCTCGGGGGTTCCTTCCAACGCGGCGCCGCTACGCGACACGTTCACGTCGGGGCGCAACACGACCACGCCGTGACGCGCCGCGTCGGCGACCAGACTCTGCGGTGACCAAAAGCCCATGGGCTGAGCGTTTAACAACGAGACCAGAAACGCCGCCGGGTAGTGCACCTTAATCCACGCCGAGCAGTAGACCAGATGAGCGAAGGAGACCGAGTGCGACTCGGGAAAGCCGAAGTTCGCAAAGGCCGCCAGCGCGTCGAAGAGCTGGTCGGCCGCGCCGTCGGTAATGCCGTTCTCTTTCATGCCGGCGTAGAAGCGGCTCTTGAGTTTCATCATGCGCAGCTCCGAGCGCTTGGCGGCCATGGCCTGGCGCAGTTCGTCGGCCTCGGCCGGCGAGAAGCCCGCGACCGCGACGGCCATCTCCATCAACTGCTCTTGGAAGAGCGGCACGCCGAGCGTGCGCTGCAGGATCGGTTCGAGCCGAGGGTGCAGGTAGGTCACGGGCTCGTCGCCGCGGCGGCGGCGGATGTACGGGTTCACCGCGTGACCTTGAATGGGACCGGGGCGTATCAAAGCGACCTCGATCACGAGGTCGTAGAAGCAGCGCGGGCGCACGCGCGGCAACGTCGCCATCTGGGCGCGCGACTCCACCTGAAAGACCCCCACGGTGTCGGCTTCGCACAGTAGGTCATAGACCGCGTCCTCTTGGGGCAAGGTACTGAGATCGACCTCGACCCCGTGAAAGGCCTCGACCGAATCGACCGCGCGGTGCAGCGCTTCGAGCATGCCCAGCCCGAGCAGGTCGAACTTCACCAGACCGATCGCCGCGCAGTCGTCCTTATCCCACTGCAGCACGCTGCGCCCGGGCATGCGCCCCCACTCGATGGGACAGACCTCGAGCACCGGACGATCGCACAGCACCATGCCGGCCGAGTGAATACCGAGGTGTCGGGGACGATTGAGAAGCTGCGCGGCCATTCTCGTCACGAGTTCGGGGACCAGCGGATCGTTAGAACTCATGGCGCCGCGATCGACGTGGTCGCGAATGTAGTTGGCCTCTTCTTCGCTGTGACCAAAGGCCCTCGCCACGTCGCGCAGCGCCGAGCGCGATCGATAGGTGATGACCGCGGCGACCTGGGCGGCGTGGTGACGTCCGTAGCGAGCGTAGACGTACTGGATCACCTCCTCGCGACGGCCCGACTCGATATCGACGTCAATGTCGGGCGGACCGTCGCGCGCCGGCGAGAGGAAGCGCTCGAAGAAGAGGTTCAGCGCCACGGCGTCGGCGTTGGTGATGCCGAGCGAGTAACACACCGCCGAGTTCGCCGCCGACCCGCGCCCCTGACAGTAGATATTGTTCGTGCGACAGAACTCGGTGATGTCCCAGACGGTGAGAAAGTACCCGGCGAAGCCCAGCGTCTTAATAACGCCGAGCTCGTGATCGATCTGGCGCCACGCGCCCGCGACGCGCTCGGCGTTGCGCGAACCGTAGCGTTGCGTCGCGCCCTTAGCGACGAGTTCTTCTAAGTAGGTCTGTTCGTCACAGCCCGACGGCGTCACGAAGGCGGGCAGATTGGGCGCCACCAGTCGCAAGTCAAAGGCCAACTCGCGTACGAGTTCACCGGCTCGGTCCACGACCCCGGGCCAGCGGGCGAAACGTCGGCGCTGCTCGGCGTCGCTTCGAAGGTGCGCGCTCGGCGACGCGCTGAGCCAGCCCTCCATCTCCTCGAGACTCTTACGGGCCCGGATCGCGGCGAGCACGTTGGCCCGGGGAAAGTCCCGCGGCGTGGCGTAGTGCACGTTGTTCGTCGCCACGAGCGCCACGTCGGCGCGCACCGCCAGTTCGCACAAGACGTCGTTGCGCGCGACGTCGTCGGGCGCGCCGTGATCCCAGATCTCCACCGCCACGTTCTCACGCCCGAAGCGCTCCACCAGTCGCGCGAGCGCGCGGCGAGCGGCGCGCGGCCCCTCGTCCAGCAACGCCCTCGTGAGGGGCCCCTTGCGACACCCCGTCAACACCAACCACTCGCCCGCCGAGTTCGCCACCTCGTCGAGCGTGAAGCGCGGCGCGCCCTTCTCTCCACGCTCGAGGTGCGCGAGCGCGAGCATCCTCGAGAGTCGCGCGTAGCCCGCGGGTGAGCGCGCCAGCACCACCAGGTGCTCGCCCGAGGGATCGGCCACGCCCACGCGATCGTCACTGGCGCCCAGGGTGATCTCACTACCAAAGACGGTCGCGAGCCCGAGCGCGCGCGCCGCCTCGGAAAAGCGCACCACGCCGTAGAGTCCGTGGTGATCGCACAGGGCGAGCCCCGACAGTCCCAAGCGCGTCGCTTCCACGACCAACTCCTCGGGGTCGCTCGCGCCGTCTAAGAAACTAAAGCCCGAGTGCGCGTGCAGTTCTCCATAGATTGTCATCAGTCATAGATTCCAACGAGCCACCACCGACTCGACTCCGCCACCACCAACAACGCCTCACCACTGGCGAGCACCATCTGAAGGTGCGCGCGACGAGAGTGGCGCGACCACCAACGTTCCACCAAGGGCCACGGTCCGGCGTACCAGACGATTTCGCGGCGAAGCGGCGAAGAGAAGATCACCGCGGTCGGCTCGGCACTGAGTGCGCCCCGCCCGCCCATCACCACAGGACGATTGGCTGCGTCGCGCAGCTGCAGGGGCACCGGATGGGCCAAGGTGGTCGCCGGCGAGGGCGCCGCGAGCTGTCCGGGCCACGGCGCGAGGTCGCGCGCACTCAGAGATGGCGAACCCCAGGGCACGAGCGTGGCCCGATCCTCGGGCGCGCGCCCGCCACGCAGACTCGCCACGACGATGGCGTCGGCCCCGAGACGTCGACGCACGCGGTGCGCGGCGGCCTCGGCTCGGTCGTCACCGGCCCCGCGTTGACCGAAGAAGCCCCGCTGCTCTTCAAAGAGATTGCCCTCGCCTCGTAGTTGCGCGAGACGTCGGGCCAGTCGGAGATCACGTTGACCTTCCATCTCGGAGAGTTCACCGCGCGCCACGCGATGAAGAGCGAGCGCGTGCTTGTTAAAACGCTCCGCCACGCGCGCGCCCTCGAGATCGGCGAAGGCGCCCAGCGTGTGCAGTCCCAGGCGCTGACACGTGGTCGTGAGGTCCTTGCGCCCCAGCACGCTGAGTGGCTGCGCGCGACGAAACGCGTCACTCGCGCCCAATGGCACGACCAGCCCGCGACGGGCTGCGAGCTCCGCGCAGAACAACCCCTCGGCCACGCCGAGTAACGGCTCAACCCCCACCACGTCGAGAACGCTCTGGCGCACCGCGCGCAACACGGCGTCGGGGCCACCGAAGAACCGACTCGGTCCGCGCAGCGGCAACACCAAGAGACCGAGCCGCGCCACCTCGGTGAAGGGACATAGCGCGCTGAGCGCGTCAAGCAGCGCGAGCGTGTCACGCAGCGTCGAGCCATCGGGCTGCTCGAGGACGAGCGGCTCGATCCAAATAGCGAGGAGCTGCTCCACTAACGTGCCTCGGCGCGTCCGCGGCGATTAGGCACCACCACCACGTGCTCGCCGCCCTGGGCCGCCTCCCCGCGGCCACTCACGCGCACGGTGAGATAGCGCGCGTCGAGCCGTGACGAGACGACCCATTCGGCCTGGGTGACGCGAAAGAAGAGATCGGCCGGCAGTGGCCAGGGCGCACGTGGCTCACTGAGCGCGATCAGGACAGTGCCGCGTTCACGCACCCGGTCCATCAAGCGACGCGCGGCGCCGTGCGCGGCGCGCGAGGGCGCGCGCACGAGTAAGAGATCGACGCCGTCGAGCAGATCGCTCGCCGACTCGGCCCACGCGCCCCTCGGGCGCGGCACGAAGAGCACGCGACGTAGATCGACCCCGAGCTCGGCCATCGCCACGACACCGGGATCGTCCACACCCACCACGGCCGTCCAGTGACCCTGTGTGCTCGCCTCACTCACGAGACTCAGCGCGAGACTCAGTCCACCGAGACCGACCGGCGCCTCGACCACGACCGTGGATCCCCGGCGCAGCCCCGCGCCGGGAACGAGCGCGCGCCACGGTTCACCGAGGGGCAGCGTACGGCTCTTCGCTAGGGACACCGGGCGCAACGTCGCGAGGAGTTCCGGGGAGAGAGAAGGGCGCGGAGGTGAAAAAGCGAACATACGTTCGTANNGCCGCGGGCCTCGACCCCGAGGGCCACCCCAGTTGGAACGTCGGACCCCAGCGTCGACTCTTTGGCGCTGTCGAGCACGACGGCGCGCGCGTGCTCGATCGCTACCGCTGGGGACTCGTGCCGAGCTGGGCCAAGGACGACAAGATTGGCAATCGACTCTTCAACGCGCGTGGCGAAACGGTCGCCGAGAAACCTTCGTTTCGCAGCGCCTTTGCCAAACGGCCCTGCGTAGTTCCCGTCGACGGTTTCTACGAGTGGGACCATCGTCCGGGTCGTGGTCGACAACCGCACTACTTCACACGCCTCGACGAAGCGCCGCTGCTCTTCGCCGGACTCTACGAACACTGGCGTAACCCCGAGGACCTGAGCGCCGAGCCGCTGGCGACGTGCACCATCATCACCACGTCGCCGAGCGTCGACCTCGAGGAGATCCACGACCGCATGCCGGTGGTGTTGAGTACCGAGGACGTCGAGACCTGGCTCAACGTCGCCGACTACGGGCCCGAAGAGCGGTTGGCCTTGTTGCGCCCGGCGCCCGAAGGGACACTCACCCACTACGGCGTCAGCACGGCCGTTGGATCGGTGAAGAACGACGGACCGGAACTCACCGAGCCCCTCGAGCCTCAGTCATTCTTTTAACCTGTCGCGGTCCGGCCTCGCCGTCCCATAGCCTGAATCGATGACGTTGCGACTTCGTCCGTATCAGCCCAGCGACGAAGCAGCGGCCCTCGCCGCCAACGACGCGCTACTCGCCGACGAGTTCCACTTTCTGCTTAGCTGGGATCCAGCAATGTCGTGGTCGGACTTTCTGACAGCGTTGGAGAATCAGCGACAGGGTCGCAACCTCACTGATGAGCAAGTTCGAGCGGTGCAACTCGTCGCGGACGTTGAGGGTGAGTTCGTGGGGCGCGTGTCCATTCGTTTCTTGCTGAATGACTTCCTCGCCGAAAGGGGTGGTCACGTTGGTTACGCCGTGGTGCCCGCACAACGAAGAAGGGGCTACGCATCGGAGATCTTGCGCCAAGCGCTGGAGATTCTTCGCGCTGAAGGCATCGAAAGGGTTCTGGTGACCTGCGATGAGGTCAACGTGGGATCGGTCGCAGTGATCGAGCGATGTGGCGGCGTCTTTGAGAGAATCGTTCCGGCCCTTGACGGGGGGACTGGCATTCGGCGGTACTGGATTGGTGAATCGCCAAGGTAAGGATTTGAGCCCGGACAGCCGAAAACCCCGAGTGACCAGTGAGCCGAAGCTCACCCGCCCCTCGGGGTTTCCGAGGCACGCCAACTCTGTTCCGTGTCGGACAGAACATCTTTGACGGCAGGCACTCCACGCCATTTGCCTGTTCCGAACAGCGGACCGAACTCCGCTGCCCGTTTAGAAGGATTCCGTTCCTCTTGCGAGGCCCCTCTTCCCCCTACTTCCTTCTCCCCTTGCGGCTCGAAGAATTGTGGCAGGTACTGCGTGAACTACGTGAGACACTGTGCCAGAGATTTCCCCCCGTGCAAGGGCTTCAGGGCGAAATCACAAACTTTTGCCCAGTCT
>PLBM01000003.1 GCA_003134515.1 Acidimicrobiaceae bacterium
GCGCCCGGACTGTTGACGATGCACGCGAGGCTCTGCGTTGAGGCGGGATCGACGATGCCAATGCGAAACGGTGTCCCGGGTTGAGGACCACCGAAACTCGCCGTATCGCCCGCGGCGTTGACGAGGGCGCCGCGAATACCGCTTCGGCGAAGTATTTCGAGTGATCGTTGAGCGGCCCAACCCTTGACGTAGCCGGTCGGGTCCACGCCGCCCGGCAGGGACCAAGGGTCGAACCATCCGTCGGAGATGCTCCGCGCTTCTCGGCAAAGCTCCAAGACCTCCGGGACCAGCGAAGGGCACTGTTCGAGTTTTATCTCGTATCGCCGGAGTCGAGAGATCGGACTGTCGGTTATGTACGTGCTGAAGACGTCATCGGCGTCATGAAGTACGTCGATCGCCTCGTCGAGGATGGGCTGAAGATCCATCGGTGCCGCGTAATCGTGGTAGAGATCGAACGTGACGACGGTGCCCATCACCTTTTCGTCGTGATGAAGGATCCGGCGCCACCCGAGACCCGTCGTGGCCGCTCGACTCACAGTCCCAACTTCGACAGCGCCGACTGGAGTGATTGGTCGAAACCGGCGGTGGTATAGCTCGCTCCGGAGACGCCTTGGATGGTGGCACTTTGAGCGCTCAACGCCTGTTGTTCCAGTAGTGGAATCGACGCCTGGTCGATGTAGGCCGATCGAGGGTTGCCGCCGTCGTCGATCGACGCGATTGAGATATTGGTGATCGTGCTCCCCGATACGGTGACCTTGACCGAGAGGATTCCAAATACGTAGTTCATCGCCGTGCCGGTCGCGCTGCGCGCGGCCGTTGGCGGAGCGGTCGTCGTCTTGGTCGTTGGCGGTGGCGTCGAGCCGCCGGCCGCTGGGGCGGTCGTGGTAGTGGCCGGTGCAGTTGATCCCGGCGGCGCCGTCGCGGCCGGTAACGCGCCGAAGGACAGTTTGACGGCGGTGGAATTGAAGCTGAGCAATCCCGCGAGTCCAATAAAGGTTCCCGCGATGACGGCTGGTGCCGTTTTCATCGTGTGGTCCTCATGTCGATAGTCATAAGTATTTCTCCTTCGGGCTAAAAGGCAAACGCCTCGTGGTGGATTCGCTCGGGTCGAGCGCCGAGTCGCAGGAGCGTCGAGGTGACGTGTTCACTGAAGCCCGGGGGCCCACAGACGTACACGTCGGTGTTCGACGGGTTGCCCACGAGCTTTCGCAGCACCTGGTAATCGAAGTGGACCTTCTTGCGAGTCCCTACGATCTCGTGGAGCTGCCCGCCGCGTTCGTTCACCAACTGTGTGATCTCGTCGCGGTGCACGAGGTCCTCGACCCGCGAGGCCCGCATGATCACCGTGACCTTGGTCGCGGGCGGAAGGTCTTCGAGCAGCGCCCGGATAGGCGAGATACCGACGCCCGCCCCAATAAGGACGACTCTCCCGCCTCGTCGGGCGTGGCGCGTGAAGATACCGTAGGGGCCCTCGACGAAAACGCGCGTACCGGGCTGGAGGCGCGTTGCCGCCAAACTTTGCATACCGAGTTGCTTGATCGTCACTCGTAAGAAAGGTGGGCGCGGCATCGCCGACAAGGAATACGGGTGGGAGTGAAACCACAGGCCTCGAGCCATGAAGCGCCATTGGAGGAATTGACCTCCCGAGACCTCGAACCGAGTGAGTTCCCGGCCCTTGACCACGATCGAGTACACCCCGGGGGCCTCCTCGCGCACGCTCGAGACGCGAAGTTGGTGGCGCAGGTTCCAAAGAACCGGACGGACGATTCGGACGCTCAACACGACCCCGAGTGCCGCGGCCGAGAGCGTGACCCAGAAGTCGGTCGCCAAGGGATGCCCGATGAACATCACGCCGGTCTTGATCTGATGCGAGAAGCCGAGGACGAGGGCAAGGTAGAGGTAGAGATGCACGGCCCACCACGTCTGATACTTCATTCTGCGACGCACCGCCGGTATCGATGAGACGCCCGCCACAATCAAGAGCGCGAAAGCGACCGTCCCGGCGAGCACGTCGGGATAGTGCAGAATGAACATCCAGAATTGGCTCACGACACCGACGTGCGACGCCTCGGCATAGCCCAGGGTGATGAAGACTACGTGGAGGGCGATGAGCGCGATGGGCCAGCCCCCCACAGTTCGGTGCCAGTGAGCGAGACGGACCTGGCCCACCGTATTTTCGAGCCACGGCAGCCGGGTGATCAAGAGGACCATGATGATCATCAAGTACGTGCCGACCAGTCCGGTCAACCGACCGGCGAAGGTGAACCAACCACCGGCCGCTCCGTACGATGAGAGGGACTGCCCGATGAACGAGAGTCCGATCGAGAGGACGAAGCCAACGCCGGCAATCCAGGCGAGGGCGTTTGCGATGTGCGGACGTGGTGGTCGCGCGGCTCGGCGTGGCGCGCGAGTCGGACGTCGCCTGGTGTCGAATGCCCCTGACTGCTTTCGAGTGGTGATGTCGGTCATGGTTGGACGATAGGGAGTCGACGTAAGGGGACCGCTATAAATCGCGTACGAAAAGGATCAGAGTTCGACGACGCGCAGATGGCGCAGCAATGCAGAAGGAAGGTTCGCGACATCGACTAACCCCCGCCGGTCGTGGGATGGCGAATGGCGGACACCGTGATGAAGTCGCGGGCCCACCACGATTCGAAGTATCGAGCGGGCGTTCCGGTCATCGCCGGCAGCAGTTCCGTGCCGTTCGACGCGGCGGCGAGTCCATGAGACGTGGAAGGCTTATAACTTGAGAAGTTGACCCAGTCGGTATTGATATCGAGTTCCATCGCCCGCACGGCGCCAGCGCGCACGAGAAGATTGGCGAGGTCAGTGATGTTGAGGCCGGGCCCACCCACGTAGACGAGCGCGCCGTCGGCCGTGATCCCGAGTCCCGAACGCCACACGTAGACGGCGTTACCCAAGGTGAGGCCCCATTTCGTCGTGTCGTTCGTATCGAGCCCTGGTACCGGACGACCATTGCTGACGAGCAGGTCGAGGTTCTGGCGTACCGACACGATGGAGTGATTTAGTGTGACGCTGTTACCCCAGGCCACGATGTTGCTCGTGCCGTTGCGATATACGACGAACGACGCGGCGCCCTTTCGCAGGGGTGCCTCGGTCCTCCCGGCCGTGTAGTAGCCGCCGTTCGCGTTCGACATCAAAAAGCCCGAATTGAAGGCCGCCACGAGCGTTCGCGCCGCCGAGGTCTTGATCGGGGCCGTCAACGGAAAGGGGCCACCGCCCGGTATCTGGCTGCCCGAGTACAGCGACGCCTGGAGGAGTTTCGTATCGATCCATGCGACGCCCGCCACGTAACTCGTGTGCACGCTGTCGGGGCGCAACGTCGTTTCGTAGATCGCCGGAATACCATTGACGCGGCGGCCGACGGGACGCCAATCGCCTTCGCCGGAAAGTGCGGGCGTCACGAAGGGAACCATGGACTTGGGTGTGGGCAGGTAGTGCACCGAGGTCGAGATGGTCTGGGAGGACGCGGGCGGTTTCTGGATCGAACCGGGTGGCAACGTGCCGCCGATGGGTGGCTGATGGTGTTTGTACCACTCGTTCTCCACCCAGTTCACGATGCTTGAGCCGCCGTGACCTCGGGCCCACTCAGCGAATCGCGAACCGAAAGAACTACCGAGCGCGGGATTCAAGAGCGCGCCGCCGAGGGAGAACGCCAACCAAGTGAAGACCACGGCGAAGGCGAGCAAGATGACCGCCGCGATGCGTCGACGCCGGACGAGCCGTCGACGCCGACTCCGCCGATCCATGGCGTGGCGAGGACCGCGTGCGTCGCGGATCGGCGGCCTGTGTCGATTGACCGTTGATTCAACCATGGGCTTTCACCGGACTTCCAACCACGTCCCCACCGAGGGGATCGTCGCGAACGCCAGCACCACGCCGCTGGCGAGGCTCGTCGTGATCAAGAGTCGACGCGAGCGCGAACCTGCGACTCGGCTTCTTGTACGGCGCACCCAATCTCTGGTCGAGAGTTGTGCGGTCTCCTTGATGTGGCCGAGCACATGGACGGTCATGCCGGCGAACCATACGACGAAACTCGCCTTGTGCAATAACTGCATGTTGCTGCGCCAGGCCGTCGGTCCGAGCAGGAGCACGATCCCCGACGCGAAGAGAATGATCGTGGTGAGCGCGACGAAGGGGCCGAGCAGTCGAAGCACCACTGGCGGTGGACCTTTCTCTCGGTATTCGCGCGACCCGGTGTAGTACTTGGCGAAGCGCCAGGTCGTGCTCGCCAGCTTCACGAGCACCGGAGGCACCAACAGCATTCCTATGAAGACGTGAAGCGTGAGGAGCGACCTCACTCGCAGTAGGGTGACTCCTTCGATGGCGAGTAGTACGAGGAGCACGAGCGCGGTCGAACTGGTGAGTCGCGCATTGGCTTTGGTCCCGAGTCGCCGCGCGTGCGATACGCGACGTGCGTGCGAAGGGCCTGGGCGACGCTCGAAGACGGACTGTTCGTCCACCGTCATCGTCGCGCATCGATCTCGAGCGCTCGAACGCATCCGGCCGCTTCAGACGGCGAGAATTTGAACGCGCGGCTGCCGGGGTCAGTGCTCGTCATACATTTATAGGCTAATGAGCGAACCTTACGAGCTCATTAAGGTCCTTTGACTCTTCATCAATTCTTATGTTTGCCCTTGGATGGTAGTGCTCGATGACGCTCTGAAATGCTGGAAGACCCAGCGATGACGTCTCTTACTCCGCGTCGTCATCATCGTCGAACGTGTGTTGACCGCTCGCCTTTGGTGCGGCGTGGCGCCAGGTAACCTCAAACTTTGCGCCTCCGATCGACGCGGTGCCAATCGTGCAGTGTGCCTGCGTCGCGCGAATGATCGAATCCGCAATCGCGAGTCCCAGTCCGGTTCCACCGGCGGGCGTTGCGGTGCGATGAAATCGGTCGAAGATGAGGTCACGTTCTCGCGGGTCGATGCCCGGACCGCTGTCGTCGACCTGGAGCGTAACGGCATTGCCTTGGGTGGCGACGATCACCTCCACCCGACCTCCCG
>PLBM01000121.1 GCA_003134515.1 Acidimicrobiaceae bacterium
CAGCGTCGTGGTGGTCGTGCTCGCCAGCGTCGTCGTCGGGCTCGTGGCGCTACTCTTGGGAACTTTCGACGTGCTGTGGTTCACGTAGTAGGTCACGACCACCGCGACGATCAGGGCAATCAACAGAATCACGACCGCCCGTCGCAACATGATCGAGAGCGTCGANNGCTCGACGTCGTTTCACTAAAGACGTAGTGATGTTCGGGATCGAGACGCGGCCGTTCGACCTCTGGCCGTTGCAGCGGTTCGCCCGACTCATCAATCAGACGAAAGCCCTTCGAAGGCGCGTACGGCGAAGGCGGCGGAGAAAATAATCGACGTTCGATGGGCTTGGAGAGCTCGCGCATCTCGTCTCGGCGAATCTTTCGAACGCGCAACGCGATTCCGGCCAAGAGGAGGAGGACGAGGATCACCACCACGACTTTCAGAACGAGCGTCACGCCTGGCCCGCCCTCGGGCTACTCGATGGGCGTACTCCGGTCACAGAACGAAGCGTAGTGAACTCCTTCTAGCTCGGTGAGTACGCGATATTCGCGCCACCATGAGACCGGCCGCCCTTCACATTCAAGTCTTCCGACCAGACGTGATGAGCGTCACGAGAGTCCCAAGCCGTGAGGCCCAAGCACCACTCGACCGTGCGCCTTCCCTGGGGCCCGCACGCCAACTCTGTTGACCGAGCGTGGTTAAGTTGTTGATGATGAGTGAGCTCACGATCGAGTTGGGCGACGTGACCTTGCGCGCGATCACGTACGGATCGAGCGATGGGCCGTTGGCGTTGTGTCTTCACGGCTTTCCCGACACCGCCCACACATTTCGCCTACTGGCCCCCCACTTGGCCGAACGCGGGTACCACGTCGTGGCTCCCTTCCTTCGCGGCTACACGCCCTCGTCTCTCTCGAGAACCGACAACTACCAAAGCGCCACCTTGGCCAACGACGCGTTGACGTTGCACGATCGTCTGGGTGGCGACGAACAGGCCCTCATCGTCGGTCACGACTGGGGGGCGAGCGCCGTGTACGTAGCGACGAGCGCCGTTCCCGGCCGATGGCGTCACGCCGTCACCATGGCCGTGCCGCCGTTGATGCTCTTCGCCGAAGCCCTCTCGAGCTTCGATCAACTTCGAATGAGCTGGTACATGTTCTACTTCCAAAGCCCCTTCGCCGAAAGCGTGGTCGAGCGCCACGACCTGGAGTTTCTCGAGCGACTGTGGCGCACGTGGTCGCCGAACTACGCACCCGACGAAGACATGGTGCACGTCCGCCATTCGCTGGGCGACCGTGATCATCTACGCGCGGCGCTCGGCTACTACCGAGCGATGTTCGCCGCCGGGCCGCTCATCGACGCGTCACTGCAAAACCTCGTGGACGCGGCATTTACCCCGTCCAGCGTGCCCACGCTCTATTTGCACGGGGCCGAGGACGGTTGCGTCGCGCCGATCGAATCTTCGAAGGTCCTCGCCGCTCTCGGTGCCGACTCAAAGTACGAGATCATCGAGAACGCCGGCCATTTCTTGCACCTCGAGCAGCCCGGTGCCGTGCACCGGGCCATCGACGCCTTTCTCGATCACTAATCCCCCGCCAAGGAAAACGTCTGTTCGTGACACGTGATGAGCCCGTCACGAATGAGGCCGGCGAGCACTTCGTCTCGACGAGACGCCGTGGCGCCCACGAGGTGCCGCAACAGCTGGCGACGTGAGTGCGAACCCTCACGCAAAGCGTTGAGTACTCTGCCCCGCAATTGACGGTTCGAGCCCTCAAAGGGTTGTTGGGGCCGAGAGACGCCCGCGCTGTGCGGCGCGGGATCCTCGCCGCCTTGGTGGCGCCACGCGCAGTGCGTCGCCACGGGGCACTCTACGCAGCGTGGCGTCGCTCGACAGAACTGCGCCCCTAGATCTAGCATCGCTTGATTGAAGCTGGCCGAGCCCGTGCGAGGCAGTAACTCGTCCGCGAGCGCGCTCGCCTCGCTCGGAGAAAGTCGGCGATTCACCAAGGCCCGGGCGAGGACCCGTCCCACGTTGGTGTCCAATACCGCGACGGGCTCGCCGTAGGCGAAGGACGCTACGGCGTTCGCCGTGTAGGGTCCGACGCCGGGCAGGGTGCGAAGCTGCGCCGTCTTGCGAGGTACCACGTCGTGGAACTCATCGCGCAACGTGCGCGCCGCTTCGTGCAACATCTTGGCGCGACGGTGATAGCCCAACCCGCGCCATTCGGTGAGGACTTCTTTGAGGGATGCCTCCGCGCAGGCGCTGGGCGTAGGAAAACGCACCATGAACCGGGTCCAGGGTTCGATGACCCTCGACGTCTGGGTCTGTTGGAGCATGACTTCGCTCACCAACACGGCCCAAGGGCTCTCGTGAGCGATCCAGGGCAGTGGTCGCGCTATCGTCGGCGCGGCATGGCGCAGCGCTCGGCGAAACGCGACGTAGTCGCTACGCCCAGACGTCGTCACCGTAGGGGCGTCGACGCGCCGGGGCGAACTCACGTTTCCAGACCATGACCTTTCGCCGAAAGTAACAGACCTCGAGTCCCTCTTGAGTGAAACCCTTGGACTCCACGACCACGATGCCCCGATCGTTCTTGGACGTGGAGGCGGTCTTATCGAGAACCCGGCTCTCGGCGTAGAGGGTGTCCCCGTGGAACGTGGGGTTGCGATGAATGAGTGACTCGACTTCGAGATTGGCGATCGCGGCGCCCGAAATGTCGGGCACGCTCATGCCCAGGACCAGGGAGTACACCAGATTGCCCACGACAACGTTCTTCTTGTGCACCGTCTCGTTCTCGGCGAACCACGCATTCGTGTGCAGCGGGTGATGGTTCATGGTGATCATGCAAAAGAGATGGTCGTCGAACTCGGTAATGGTCTTGCCGGGCCAGTGTCGGTAGACGTCACCCACTTCAAAATCCTCGAAGTAGCGACCAAACGGGCGCTCGTGCGTGCTCACCGAATTACGCTGCCTCTCTCACGATCGACCCGGACTTACTCTTCTTCGACGACTTCGCGCGCGGGACGGGTCGTAAATGACACCAGACCACCGGGTAACGTCTCGCCGTCAATTACCAGACGCCAGGTGTAACGCGACGCATGGACCAGCGGGATCGGGCCAAAGTTCACGGCGATCGGTACGTCCACCGGCGTGCCCACCGGGACGTCGTTGGGCGCGGTAGCGGCGAAGTCGCCGCGTACTTCAATAATCTGAGACCCCTCGGGCGTCTCAAAACGCACCGGCTGACCATCGGCGTCTTCGAGAAAGAGCTCCCAATGGTGCGAAGAGTTGAACTCGTGCGAGTCGACACCGACCTTGATCGCCACGGCCGAGGGCGTGGGCTCGGGGCCAGTGATGGACCACCCGCCGCCAAGAACGTAGAGCTTGCCGTCGGCCACTTGCGCAGAGTCAGCCAAGAGCATGGTGATGTTCACCCCGCCAGCCTACGTCGACAGCCCGCGCTAGAGAACCAGTAAATTTCAACTATGTCCTCAACCGCACTGGATCTCGACGTTGCCGCGACGCTCATTGATCACGCCCAGTCGGTTATCGAGGGCGCACTTCGCGAGATCGTGGCGCGCGGGGGCGTAGACCAGAACGAAGGCCTCGCCTACGACCTCGCGCACGCGGCGAGCGCGCTCGCGACGGCGAAGTCCTGTCTGAACTACGCCGCCAAGGGCGACGATGAAGCGCGCCTGTTCGCGGCGTTCCTCGCGCTCACGCTCGCAGATTTGGCGAACCGCGTGCTCGGACGAGAGGCCCTCTGGGGAGTCGGACCAACGTGGTTCGCCCCGTTTCAATCCTTCGTGGCCGCCTATCGCGAGTCGTCATTTCTCGCCAGCCTGGCTGAATCCCCCGGTCCGCGCCACTTAGGCGAGGACTTTGCGATGGTGGGTGAGCTGTTTCACCGCTTTGCCGAGGAACAGGTGCGCCCCCACGCCGAGCACGTGCATCGAACGAACGCCGAGATCCCAGAATCGATCATCAGCGGGCTCAGTGAGTTGGGTGGATTCGGGCTCTCGATACCCGAGCAGTTCGGCGGCTTTTCTACCGGCGGTGAGGCCGAGTACGTCGGCATGGTCGTCGCCACCGAAGAACTCTCGTGGGGCAGCTTGGGCATCGGCGGTTCGCTCATCACGCGCCCCGAAATTCTCACACGCGCGCTGTTGCACGGGGGCACGACGCAACAACAAGAACAGTGGTTGCCCCGCCTGGCGAGCGGCGAGACGCTCTGCGCGATCGCGGTGACCGAGCCGGACTTTGGCTCGGACGTCGCCGGCATAACGACCAGCGCCACCAAGACCCAGGGCGGTTGGCTGATCAACGGCGCGAAAACGTGGTGTACGTTCGCGGCGCGCGCCGAGGTGCTAGTCCTCCTCGCTCGAAGTGATCCCGACCGTTCTCTCGCCCACCGGGGCCTCTCACTCTTTCTCTTGGAAAAACCCCGTGGCGACAGTCACGGCTTTCTCTTTCGCCAAGAGGACGGCGGTCGTCTGGAGGGCCGGCCGATTGACACCATTGGCTATCGCGGGATGCACTCGTACGAACTGAGTTTTGATAACTGGTTCGTGCCCGACGACCACCTCATTGGCGGAGAATCGGGACTTGGCAAGGGCTTCTACTTTCAGATGGCCGGCTTTGAGAATGGCCGCATCCAAACGGCGGCGCGCGCGGTGGGCGTGATGCAGGCGGCTTACGACGCGGCGCTCGACTACGCGCGAACGCGCGTGGTCTTTGGCGAGCCGATCATCAACTACGAGCTCACGCGGGTCAAACTCGCCACCATGGCCGCCATCATCCAGTGCTCCCGCCAGTTCTCACTTGATGTCGCGCGCCTAATGGGTCGAGGCGGCGGCGCTCTCGAAGCGTCGATGGCCAAGGCCTACGTCTGTCGCGCCGCGGAGTGGGTCACTCGTGAGGCGATGCAGATCCACGGTGGTATGGGGTACGCCGAGGAGTACGCGGTCAGTCGCTACTTCGTCGACGCGCGAGTGCTCTCGATCTTCGAAGGCGCCGACGAGACACTCTGTCTCAAGGTCATCGCCCGTCGATTGGTGGACGAGGTTCGCTAGTCGCTACGCCTCGTCGATAGTGAAGGCCTCGTGCACCGCGCCCAGGGTGATCCCAGCGGAGTGCAGGTCGGGCGCCTCGCCGCGCTCGCGCTGCGCCTTTAAAGCGGCACGTTCCCAGCGATCCTCGACGTGGCCGTATTTCCAATACAACAGCGCGAAGACCCACGTGGCGACGAAAATGCCCACGATCATGAAGCCCGCTTTGTTGATATTGAAGGCGGCGGCGTAGTTCCAGAGCCCACCCTTGAGTTTGATCTCTTCAGTGAGTACCTGCATGAGTTCGAGCGTGCCGATGTAAAAGGCGACGAAGACGCTCAGTCCAGTGATCGCGATGTTGTAGTACACCTTGCGCACGGGCTTGGAGAAAGCCCAGCCGTAGGCGAAGTTCATGAACGATCCGTCCACCGTGTCGAGCAGACTCATCCCGGCGGCGAACAACAAGGGCAGACAGAGAATCGCCCACAGCGGAAGGCCGGCCGCCACTGACGTGCCGGCCAGTACTAAAAAGGCGACCTCGGTCGCGGTATCAAAGCCGAGGCCAAAAAGCACACCGACCGGGTACATCTTCCACGGCGAGTCCACCGACCGAGCGAGCGGTCCAAAGAATCGCATCATGAACCCTCGCGCGTTGAGGTGCTTTTCCAGTTCCGAGTCGTCGAATCGACCCTGGCGCATCTGGAAAAAGAGTCGAACGATGCCAACCAGGATAATGAGGTTCAACGTCGCGATCAGGTAGAGGAAGCCGCCGGAGACCGACGTGCCGATGAGCGTGCCGTAGTGGTGCAGCGGCGAGTTGGAGTTTTGGACCTGACTGCCCAGCGCGCGCGCGCCCAGACCGAGCAACACCGTGATGGCAAAGACCACCGACGAGTGACCGAGCGAAAAGAAGAAACCCACCGACATCGGACGTTTGCCTTCGGACATGAACTTTCGCGTCGTGTTGTCGATCGCGGCAATATGGTCCGCGTCAAAGGCGTGGCGCATGCCCAGGGTGTAGGCCAGTACGCCGGTACCCACGCCGAGCAATTGACCTTTGTTGGCGCCGTAGTGTCGCGACGCGGCAATGATGAGGATCGTCCACCCGGCGACGTGCAGAAAGGCGATGAAGCCGAACATCCCGTAGAGCCGTCGCCACTCCGAGGGCGTGAACGCCGCTCGCAGCCGACTCCGTCTCGTAACCAACGGTACGGTCACGGTAGCCATGGCCCCACCTTAATAGGAGGGCCTCCTAGTAACGTGAAGTTACTTCGAAGAGGGAGTCATACCTGATCGTAAGCCCCGCGCGACGAACGAGTGCGCGATTTTGGCCGACGCCTCGTCGATCATCTCGTCGCCGAACATCACCGCGCCGGTACGTTGCTCTTCGGTCGCGACCCGGTAGGCGTCCAGGATGTCAAAGGACTTATCGAAGAGCTCTTGACTCGGCGAGTACACCTCGTTCAGCACCAACGCCTGTTCGGGGGTCAGCGCCCACTTACCGTCAAAGCCGTAGGACGCAGTGATCTTGGCGGCGTAGCGCAGCGCGTCGAGATCGCGCACCTTTAAAAACGGTCCGTCGATAACGTGCAGGCCGTTGGCCCGCCCGGCCATGAGGATCTTGGAAAAGACGTAGATGAAGGGATTGGAAGGACCGTCGTGGATCGACTGGTCGATAGTCGTTACCGGCATGCCGATCGACGCGGCGAAGTCGGCCGGGCCAAAGACAATCGACTCCAAGCGACTCGACGCCGCGCAAATTTCCTCCACGTTGATCAGGCCTTCGGCCGTTTCGATCTGGGCTTCGATGCCAATATGTCCCGCGGGCAAGCCGGCGTTTTTCTCCACTTGGGTCAGTAACAGGTCGAGCGCCACGACGTCCGAGGCGCGTCGCACCTTGGGCAGCATGACCTCATCGAGCCGCTCGCCCGCGTTACCCACCACCTCGATGACGTCACCGTAGGTCCACGGCGTGTCCCAGGCGTTGAGTCGCACGCACAGCACGCGCTCGTCCCACGCCAAGGTCCGTATGGCGTCAACGACCTTGGCGCGGGCGCTGACCTTCTCCTTGGGCGCGACCGAGTCTTCCAGGTCGAGAAAGGAGAAGTCCGCGGTGGCCGTGGGGGCTTTGGCCAGGAAACGATCGGACGATCCCGGCGTGGAGAGACACGAACGTCGAGGGAGATTTTTAGATCGTTGGGACATGTCGCAGAGCCTATTCTGAGGCGCATTGTGGCCCGGATTGCGCGGCAAGTTTTATCCCGTGGAGCATCGACATGACCCCGTTTACCAGGGGGTTTGAAAGGCTGAACGCCAATTCGGGCGCCTTTGGCGAGTCGCAGCAACTAGCCTGGTCGAGTGACGGACGTCGAGCACCAAGTGCTGTCGGCGCTACGGCCTCCGAGGGAACTTACGCCGTTCCGGTGGATACTTTCCATCTTGGCCGTGGTCGCAGTGTGCTTCAGCGCTGTGGCCGTTTCGCCACGTCCCGCGGGCGCGTCGAGCCTCTCAAACGATCGAGCCACCGCCGCGACCCTTCTGAGCCAGATCAACCGGATCAACGCTCAAGTCGACCTTTTGGGTCAAAAGTACGACCAAGCCCAGATCAAACTCCACAAATATAACAACGAGATCATCAACACCAAAGCCACCGTGGCGGCGATCAAGCAGAACATCGCCAAGGGCAACACCCAGCTGCGCACCGACGTCATCTTCGCTTACGTCACCGGCGGCGCCACCGAAGGCAATAATCCTCTCTTTTTGAGAAACGCCACCAAGATTGGCGCCAAAAACGTCTACACCCAACTCGCCGAAGGCAATATCAACACCACCATTGCGAGCCTGAAGAGCTACCGGATAGAACTGACCCAAGAACGTGGTCTCTTGAACGCCGAGGACGCCAACGCGAGGGCTGTCGCGAGAGACGCCGCCAAGTCGTTCCACAAAGCCAAGATCCTGCAAAGTTCGCTCAATCACACCCTCAGTCAGGTGACGGGCCAGATCGCGATTTTCGTCAGCCAGGCCCAAGCGGCGGCGGCGGCCCAGTCGGCGGGTACCCTGGCCGGCGCCCAGCCAATCGCGGGCTTTCCCGCGCCGCCCCCGGACTCGAAGGCGAACATCGCCATTGGAGCGGCGCTGAGTTACATTGGCACGCCCTATGTCTGGGGCGGCGCCAGTCGCTCCGGCGTCGACTGCTCGGGACTGGTCATGTTGGCCTACGACGCTGCGGGGATCTACCTACCCCACTACTCAGGTGGCCAGTGGGCGGACACTACCCGGGTCCCGCTGTACGACATCCAGCCCGGCGATCTCCTGTTTTACGGCTACAACGGCGACGAACACGTGGCCATGTACGTCGGACACGGCCAGATGATTGAGGCCGAACAGACCGGTACGCTCGTGCACATCGTGCCGGTTCGCCTCGGGTACGGCTTCGCAGGTGTCGGTCGCCCGCGGGGCTAAGCGTGTCGGGCGTTCCCACTTCGATTCACCTCGGTCCACTGGTCTTTCACACCTACGGCTTCGGTCTGGCCGTCGCAATCTATGTGGCGTACCTGTACGCGCGGCGTCGACTCCACCGCGCGGGTGTCAATGTCAAGCCATTCGCTCGAATGACGATCTGGCTGCTCGTGAGCGGCCTGATCGGCGCGCGCATGGCGAACATTGCCACCAACTGGCACTACTACCAGGGCCATCCCGGGCGCTGGCTGGCGGTGTGGCAAGGTGGCCTCGCCAGCTTTGGCGGCATCGCGGCGGCCCTCATCGTCGGATTAATTCTTCAGCGGCGTTGGTGGCCCGCGACCTCTCTGGCGACGTTCACTGACGCGCTCGTGCCCGCCCTCATCGCCGGCTGGGCGCTCGGGCGAGTACTCGGCCCGCAGTTCATGGTGAACGGCGGCGGCCATCTCACTCACCAGTGGTTCGGTCTGCACTACGTCGGCCAGGCGGGTAAGCGAGTGCCAGTGCCCCTCATTCAAGGGGCCGAGGACGCGCTGCTCTGGCTCGCGCTGCTCGGAGTCGAGCGCACTCGGCTGCGCCACGCGACAGGCGTCGTCACCGCATTGGGGATGATCGTATGGGGACTCGTTCGTTCACTCGACGAACGCCTTTTGCTGGGCCAGGAGTCGCACAGCGGTTCCATTGGCGTGCAGATCGCGGGACTCGCCTTGGCCCTCGCGGGCGTTGTGACCTTGATCGTTCACTGGCCCCACCGCGCGACCCTTCACGACGAAGATCTCCCCAGGGTGCCAGGTACATCGACGCAGCCGTCGTAGGGTCCGATATTCGAGCACGGTCTCGACGCTCTTTGAACAACTGGTCAGTGATCCGCGTTACGCAAGCGTATTCCACTCGCTCGCGCTGAGACGACCGAGTTGGCGGAGGGAATCACGGGGCGGGTACGACACGACCACTCGCGCGCTGTCGATGAAGGACACGTGATCAAGGCCGACCCGACGCCAGTGCTGAAAGATAGTGCGCGTAGGCGAGGGGCTCGAGTAGATCGCTCGCACTAACAGCTCTTCACTCGAGCCCGCGACGACCAGGACCGGTCGATCCTTTGACGTCGAGTCGGGCTGTTCGGGGTCGTGGCCGTCAAAGGCAACGTCCAGCACCAGCACCGATCCCACCCAGGGATGATCCGCGTCGAATCGGGCCAGCTCGAGGGGCGTTAGGAGGATGCGGCGCGGCTCAACCGCCGCGGGTGCATGGTGCTCTACAGCGGACCTCACGCTCGCCTCGGGACGACGCGGCGCTCCGCTCTTGGGCTTGGATGCGCGCAACGCTCGCGGTGGTGAACTCGTCTTGCGGCGACGTTTCTCTTCTTCTCGCCGGGCCCGACGCTGTTCACGAATCTCGGGGCTGACCTCTCGGGGCGGTGCCAAGACCGTCGGCACGACCACCTCCGCGAGTGCCGGTAACGCTAACTCGGCTCGCTCCTCGAAGAGTTGGCGACAGTAGGGCGCGGCGGGGAACGACTCGCCGATGGCGTACGCCAGCACCGCCGCCACGTCGTCGTACGAAGATCCCGACGCGACGAACTGATCTACGGCGCGCGCCAGTTGATCGTAGGTGGGGCTCTCCGCGTGATCACCGAGATATCCCACGATCTTTTCTAGCGGTTCGAGTGCGAGCACTTCGAGCAGGCTCTTCAACGCGGCCAACGGGGCCGCGGCGGCGAACGCGCCCACGTCTCGGCGCTGTTGGAGTTGTCGAAGGGGTACGCCCACGACGGCGCTGACTTTCGCGTTGGCTCGCAGATCGAGCGTGTCCACGGCTCGAAGCGTCGTGGCCGGATCGATCTTTAAGAATGCACGGCGAACAATCGTGTGGGCGTTGCTCGACGCGTCGGTCACGAATCCTTATTTCAGAAGGTGCTTGGCGACGACGACGTGCTGGACGTGGTGGGTCCCTTCGTCGATCTGCGTGTTCTGCCAGAACCGTCCGCTGAGTGCGCAATTGTCTGGAAATTCGTCCAGTAGTTCCACGGAGTCCAGGCTAGTTCGACCGAATTGTAGGGATGGACTGGTCCAGCGTGCAGAGTCACGTCGAAGAGCTGACTTTTAAAATCTCCGACCAACAACTGGAAACTTGGACGCGCTGAGAGGACCTCAGTGCGTCGACTCTCTTCATCTCACGGCACGGTGATCGTCACCGTCTTATCAATCAAACCCACGTTGGTGTTGAAGTTGCCGCCCACGATCTTAAACTTGTAGGTCCCCGGATGCGTCAAATGGTAGGAGTGGGTGAGGTACGGTTTCACGTTAAACACCTCGACGCTGTTGGCGGAAAGGTCGCTGACGTGGACCATGTATTTGTATGCAGTGCCGACGTCAGTCACTATCACGGTTGAATGGTTGGGCAGGACGTTCCCGCTCGGCACACCTGGCACGAACGCGGTCGTGATCGTATTGGCGACAGTGTTGATGTTGAGGTGGGTCGTAATCGGCGGACAGGGGTTCTGCTGGTTGATTAGATCAGTGGTGAAGAAGTTCACGTCTGCGAAGGTCTGGCTCCAGTTGTAGAGAGAGCCGAGGTGCACGAAGCCGTACACTGAGCCGTCAACGCCGGCGTTGAGGTCGAGTGACGGTACTGGCGCGCAGACGGGCGGACTCACGTTCACCGTGAGGTTGGCGAACGGGCTGACCGTGACACCGAGACCTCCGAATCCGTAGAGAGCCGCCTCGTAGGAGATGGGGAGGCTCAGTTTGGCGGTGGCGTTCACATTGAGCGAACCCACCGTCGTCTTGTGCACCCAGCCCGAGCGGACGGCACCCCAGGATCCCCCGCTCGGCTTGGACGCCCCGAGCGTCGCCCCCGCCGAGTAGGCCAGATTGACCGAGGCCGAGCCGCTCGCCACGATGTCCAAGTCGAGTTCACCCGCGATGCTCTGGGTGATCCACACGGGCACCCATCCGATCACGAACTCGATTGGGGACAGGACCACGTTGAAGACTGACTGCGACAACTGGCAGTTGCCCGAACCCGACACGGCAGCGCTCGCGGTGAAGGAAAATGAAGGGCTGTCGGTGACGGTCGCCGACTTCAGACCATGGGCCCAGCTCCAATGCGCCTGGAGGGTGAAAGTGCCGCCGTTGGCGCTGGCAGCGAGCGTGCCACTGGTGGTGATCGAGCCCGAGCACGTCAGCGAAAGCCGTGGTGCCATCGAGGTAGTTGCAGGCGGGCCACCTGTCTGGATAGCGGCACCTGTACGTCGGTTCGCCACCGTGACCCTCGTCGACTTCGCGCCAGATCTGACGCTTGAAGGAGTACCCGTGATGGGACTGCCATTCGAAAGGGCACCGTTCGCACTCTTCACGGAGAGGTTCAGTACCGAGAAGATCTCGCCCAGAGAAGCTGGCGTTGTCGTGACGCTTTGTCCATTGATGGCGGTGACCGTACCGTAGAAGGGTCCGGTCGCGGTGCTCACGACGAGGATGCTGCCGACGGCAATTGGTGTGTTGCCAAGGTACGTCAACTTCTGCACGACGGTGTAGTCAGTGGTTCCGAAACGCACCGCGTCAGCGGCGATGAGCACTGCCTTCGGGTTCAAGGTGTAGCTAGCCACCACTATTGGTGCGCTTGGCGCAGCCGACCTCACCGACAACGCACCGGTAGCTCCGAGGCTCGACGTTGCCGCTCCTGACGTAGGGACCGAGAAGCCCGCTACGGCGAGGCCGGTCGTGGCCAGCGCGAGACTTACAGCGACTCTCGAAAGACGATTCGGCCTGCGCACGGCACAGCCTCCTGAGCCGACGACTCAGCTGCACAATGTTTGTACCGGGAGCCGAAGAGACTAATTGTACCACTCTCGGTTCATCTTCGGACCGTTTGTCGACGTAGCGCTCGCGGCCATGGACCCGTTTGAGGAACATTGACCACCAGAACGACGCTCCGATCGTCGAGCTCGTTTGACCGAGCCTTTCGGTTCGTAGCAGAGGATCGTGGAGCGAACTCGCTTCCCCCGGATCTGGTGATGCCGAGTTGCCTCGATAGCGACGACGACCCACCTCAGTACGTCAGTCACCGGCGGATCACTCGGAAAGTGATCGCCCTAAAGTGCCTTCGGTGCTCCGTCCGTCCGTTCGTTCCCTCGCCGACAGCGCGAAGACCGCGACGACGGCCCCCCAGAGAGCCGAGGCGAGGGCGAGATGCACGTCGGCGAATTCGCTGTGCGAACTATAGAGAGCGCTCAACGCGCCCACGGCGATCTGCGCGGCCAGTAGCGCGAGCGCGCAGAGCGAGAGATTTCGCTCAACTAGGTCCGTCCCCTTCTTACGCCACACGCTTACCAGGAAGGCCACGACGAGGCATGACCCTACGAGCACCATCGAGCGGTGGACCAGTTGGATCACCACGAGCCCCATCGTCGCCGGGCTCGAGAAACACGCCGGCCACGACTTGCACGCCGACTGTGCTCCAGCGTTGACCACAATCGAACCCGAGATGACCACCAGGTAGAGCCCACCGACGGCGACCCAGGCGAGTCGTCCGGGTCGGCGGAGCAACGACCACGACCGATCTGGCTCGATGAACGACGCGACCGCGGTCACCGTCGCGACCGCGAGAAACAGCGTCGCGACCAAGAGGTGCAGCGCCACAGTGATGGGCGCGTTGTTCGTCACTACCGTGATCGCCCCGAGCACGATCTGTGCCGCGATCACCCCCACCAACACCAGGGCCGGGCCGCGCACGTGACGCGCCAACGCGCCGGCGCGGCGAGCCAAGATGGCGAGCACCAAAATGAGCACCGTCACGATAGACACCAGAAAGCGGTGCGACTGCTCCATCATGGGGTGAAAGTGCGATATCGGACCGACCTGGCCCGAGCACAGCGGCCACCCTTTGCAACCCATCCCCGAGTTCGTTACCCGCACGGCGCTGCCGAGCACGATAAGGCCGATCGTCGCGACGAGTGTCGCCACCGCGAGCACTCGGATCCATCGCACGAGACCAACGCGCGGTGCCTGTTTCGTGACGTCTAGCATCACACCCTCCTCGTGGGATCCTCGCCGCGAGCCGGCAACAAGACCGCAACAACAATCGCCGCAGCACTCGAGATCACTGCCCCCACCGAGACGGCGAGGACCATCCCGCTGATGAACGACTGACGGGCGGAAGTGGCGAGTTGGGCGCCGATCGTGCCACCGAGTCGGTGCGCGACTTCAAGAGCACCGCCGAGCGAGCCAACGGTCGTTTGCACGACGGGTGCCGGGACCGAGAGATTGCTCAGCAGCGAACGCATGTCAACTTGGTAGCGGGTACTGAGCAGACTGCCGAGCACCGCGACACCCAGCGCGCTACCAATCTGCAGCGCGGTGCTATTGGTCGCCGAGCCGACGCCGGCGAGGTCAACGGACACCGAACCCATCACCGACTCCGTGCAGGGAGCCACCGCAAGTCCCGTGCCGATGCCCAGCAAGAAGAGCGCCGGGAGCACACTTGTGTACGTGGAATGAATCGAGACCGTCGTGAGCATCGCGAAACCAATCGCGATCAAAATCATGCCAGCGAACACGACGACCTTGGTGCCGACGTAGCGGACCAGAGTGCTCGAGAGCAACGCCACGACTATCAACACCGCCGCTATCGGGGCGATGCGCAAACCAGTCTGAATCGCGCTGTACCCAAGTGAGAACTGAAAATACTGAGTGAACAGGAACAGCCCGCCCGAGAGAGCGAAGAGCACGAGACCTAGCGCGCCCATCGCCACCGAGAATCGACGCGATCGAAAGAACGACACTTCTAGTAGGGGATGACTCGTGTGACGCTCCCACATAATGAAGACGCCAATGATGAAAATCGCGCCAATAAGCGCCCCGAGGATGGCCAGCGAGGTCCATCCCCGCGTGGGCGCTTCAATGAGTCCCCAGAGCAGCAGGGCGATCCCGAGTAGCGAGCAACCCGCGCCCACAAGATCGGGACGCTTGGCGGCGAGATTCTTGGAGTCGGGCACGATAAACAAGGCGGCCAAGCAGGCAGCCGCGGCTATCGGCACATTGATCAGAAACACCGAGCCCCACCAATAATGCGCCAGGAGCCACCCTCCCACGACCGGACCGATCGCCAAACCGAGTCCGCTCGTGCCCGACCACAACCCGATGGCGCGGGCTCGGTCGAGTGGTTCGGTGAACACGTTGGTGAGAATTGACAAAGTCGAGGGCATGATCGCGGCGGCGCCGATCCCCATGAATGACCGAGCGGCAATGAGTTGGTCGGGGCTCGCCGAAAAGGCCGAGGCCGCCGAGCCGGCCGCGAACACGACGAGTCCGCCCAGGAAGACCCACTTGCGCCCCAAATGGTCACCGAGCGAGCCAGCGATGAGCAAAAGGCCGGCCATGACGATGACGTAGGCGTCCACCATCCACTGCAGCTGGCTCGATGTCGCGTGCAGGGTGCGCACGATGGTGGGCAGTGCCACGTTCAAGATCGTGCCGTCGAGATTGATGATCAGCAGCGTCAGGCACAGCACCGCGAGAACGGCCCAGCGCCGGTGGTCCAAATCGTCGCCCAGTTCAGTCGATCGCTCTTCGTGCAGCCCCGCGGGTGTTGGATCGAAGGATCGATTGACCATTAGGCAATCGTCATCGCGGATTGCCTGGGGATGATACGCGCTAGACCGAACGAGCCTAGGCAGTCCATTGACGCTCCTTCAGGTCCAACCTCGAGAGGGACCACGTTCAGTTCTAGCAGTCCTCACTCCTAGAGAACAGTTCGAAGTTCGATGCAATTTTTTTCTGACCTCCGTCAACGTTGATGGTCGAAGCGCACAAAGTGATCGGCCGAATTTCCACTCCTCTCGTGTGAGAAATGTTCAGCGCGTCTCGCGCCATCGCATTCATCGACCACTCGCACCGTCCCTAGGATGTGGACACGCCTCGTGGGACAATCCCACAAGGGACGTGGAGTAGGGGCGGTGCCAGATTCAGCCGAGGACCACATCGAACGCGAGCGAGCAGTTCAGCCAACGACCACTCCTGGTCTTCTGGGAAATGACGAAAGCCTGTCATCTGGCCTGTTTTCACTGCCGCGCGAACGCCCAAGAGACGGGCGGTGACGACGAGCTCTCCACCGACGAAGGATTCGCGTTGATCGATACCCTGGCGGCGATTGGCGCACCGCGGCCGATTCTCATTCTCACCGGCGGCGACTGTCTGATGCGCGAGGACCTAGTGCAAATCGCGACCTACGCGGCCCTGGCCAAGGTGCCGATCGCGATCGCACCCTCGGTCACCCCTCGCTTGACGTCCTCGACGCTGCAGGCGCTGCGTGACTGCGGGGTGAAGAGCGCCTCACTGAGCTTGGATGGCGCGACGGCATCGATCCACGATGCCGTTCGCGGTATCGACGGACACTTTGAATCAACGCTGCGAGCGATCCGTCAACTCAAGGAACACGGCTTCACCACTCAGGTCAACACCACCGTCATGCCGACGAACGTGCGCGAACTGCCTGATGTGGCGGCACTACTGCACGACGAGCGAGTCGACGTCTGGGAGGTCTTCTTCCTCATCACGACCGGCCGGGGTACGGAGATCGAGGCCACCACGGCCCGAGAGAACGAGGACGTGTGTAACT
>PLBM01000103.1 GCA_003134515.1 Acidimicrobiaceae bacterium
CATCGTCATCTACATCATCGCCTTCTTGTTGACGATGGCCCTCTCGCGCTACCGCGAACTCGCGGCCGACCGCTCGGGAGCGATTCTCATCGGCAAGCCCAGCGTGCTCGCCAGCGCGCTCGTGCACGTCACCGGCGACATGGGAAAGATCCCGCGCACCGATTTGCGAAAGACCGAGGGCATGAACGCCTTCTTCTTCGCCCCGGCGCTCGCCGGGGGTACGGCGGCCAATCTCTTCTCCTCGCACCCATCACTCGAAAAGCGACTGGATGCGTTGAACAAGCTCGAGAAGGAACTGAACGGCTAGTGGGTCTACGCGACACACTCTTTGGACGAACCAAGCAGGTCGCGCCCAACCTCGACAACCTCTTCGGACTGCCCACGGCGGCGCTCACCCTGGAGAGCGAACTCGATATGGTCAGCTCCGGTCAGGCGGGGCTCTGTTTTAAGTCCGGCAGCGGCGAGAGCACGCTGACGACCGACGACGACATTAAGCAGCTCCTCGACTTTGACGAGACAACCAATAAAGTCACCCTCACGACCGACGATCTGGGCTTTAAGTGGCTGGTCGTCACCGACCCGGACTTTGAGGCGCTGGTGACTCGAATTCACGCCGCCGATACCTCAATGGTCGAGCACGGCCTCGGTCCTCGGCTGTTGTGCGCGGTCTTTGGCTTCGTCGCGAAGACCCCGCCGGGCGAAGGATCGCTGCGCATGGTCTATCTGATGAAACAAGGCACGTTCTACCCCTTCGCGCCCACCGGGCCCTCGCAACGCGACAACGAACTCGAACTGCGCGTGAAGGCATTTCTCGACACCGACCTACCCATGGAAAAAGATCTCTCACGCTGGATGGCGCTGTGGAATCTTCCCGTCACTTAACCGACGATCCACGCTCCGCGGGCCCGAGTAAGTTCACTAGTAGCGACGACTCGACGTCGACGCCGGGAGGTCACCGTGGAGCACGCTTGGTCCTTAGGGGCGCCCGATACTTCCATTCCGGAGCAACTGAGCGACGAAGAGCTCACCGAGCTGGCCCTGGCCGCTGATCCGACGGCGCCACTCGACGCGAACGCGGTGCCGTGGTACAGCTCAATGGATTCAGCGAATCTGCTGCCGGAGTGGTACATGCCTCGACCGATCGCCACCCATCGAGGGCGCGGCAACAGATTCGTCGTCTTTTCCGTCGTCACCACGCTGCTCGTCATTTGCGCGATGGGACTGTGCGTGACGTCAGGATTTCTCACCCTGGCTTGACGTTAAGGGTGGGTCATCTCATCGGGCACGACGGCCGTATCGAACTCTTCTGCGCTGAGAAAGCCCAGCGAGAGTGCCGCCTCTCGAAGCGTGGTGCGCTCCAGGTGCGCTTTCTTGGCGACCAGGGCGCCCTTGTCGTAACCAATTAGGGGGGTAAGGGCCGTCACCAGCATCAACGAACTGTTGAGGTGACTCTGGATCTGCTCATAGTCGGGCTCGATACCCTCGACGCAGAACTCGCGAAAGCGATCGCACGCGTCGCTTAAGAGATCGATCGAGTTACAAACGTTGTAGATGATCACCGGTTTGCAGACGTTCAGTTCCAGGTTGCCCCGCGAGCCGCCGATCGTCACCGCGACATCGTTCGCCATGACTTGTATACAGACCATGATCATGGCTTCGCACTGGGTGGGATTGACCTTGCCCGGCATAATCGAACTGCCCGGCTCGTTCTCGGGCAACTTGAGTTCGCCTAGTCCCGCACGTGGTCCCGAGCCGAGCCAGCGCAGGTCGTCGGCAATCTTGGTCAGGCTCGTCGCGAGCGTCTTGATCGCCCCGTGCGCGAAGACCAACGCGTCGTGCGCGGCCAACGCCGCAAAGTAGTTGGGCGAAGTCACGAAGGGCTTACCGGTAAGTTCCGCGATCTCGGCGGCGACGCGCGCACCGAACTCGGGGTGCGTGTTGAGTCCGGTACCCACCGCCGTCCCGCCGGCCGCGAGTTCGTACAGTCCGGGAAGAACCATCTGCAGACGGCCGAGGTCGGCGTCGAGCTGGGCGACGTAGCCCGAGAACTCTTGTCCCAGTGTGAGCGGGACCGCGTCCATCAAGTGCGTGCGACCGATTTTGGTGACGTGGTCGAACGCCGTGGACTTCGCATCGAGCGCGTCGCGCAGTCGAGTGACTGAGGGCACGAGACGTCCGGTGATCTCCGTGACCGCGGCGACATGCATCGCGGTGGGAAATGTGTCGTTCGACGACTGCGACATATTCACGTGGTCGTTGGGGTGTATCGGATCTTTCGAACCAAGGACTCCGCCCGCGAGTTCGATGGCGCGATTCGAGATCACTTCGTTGACGTTCATGTTGGTCTGAGTGCCCGAACCGGTCTGCCAGATTCGAAGCGGGAACTCATCTACCAACGTGCCGTCAACGACTTCGCGCGCCGCGCGGTCAATCAACGATGCTCGCTCATCGTCGAGTTTGCCTAGGGTGTGATTGACCCTCGCCGAGGCCAACTTCAGAACTCCAAAGGCTTGGATCACCGCAAGCGGCATGATCTCGCGACCTATCGCGAAGTGGTGAAGGCTGCGTTCAGTTTGAGCCCCCCAGTAGTGATCGGCGGGGACCTCAATGGTGCCCATGCTGTCGGACTCTTCACGCATGTTCGTCATCAATTGCCTATTTCTTCGCAGTTTTCTTCATATTTTTCTTGGCAGTTTTCTTCGCGGTCTTCTTTGGTGCGGCCTTCTTTGTTGACGCGGCCCTTTTTGTCAACGCGGCCTTCATTACTGGAGGGCTCGTTCTGGCCCCGTCATAGAGTTTGATCCCGGCCGTCACAACCTTTCTCGCGATCAGCACGTCCTCGGCGCGCGGACCCTCTCCCGAGCCAGGGACCTCGAGCAACAATGGCAGGTCGCGAATTTTGGGATGTCCCACGAGCGGCGCCAGTCCCTTTATCCCGATCGTCCCTTCACCAATATTGGCGTGTCGATCTCGATTCCCACCGAGTTCAATCTTCGAATCATTGAAGTGAAAGCAGCGAAGGCGGTCCATGCCCACGGTCTGGTCAATATCTTTGATGAGTCGCTCGGTGCCCGCCACACTGGAGTAATCAACCCCGCTCGCCCACAGGTGCTGAGTGTCGATGCACAGACCCAGTCGATCGTCACCCTGGCAAGCGTCAATCAAAAATTCGATTTCCTCGAGCGAGCGGCCGACCGTACCGCCGGTGCCCGCGGCGTTCTCGATGAGAATCGGACAGTCGGCGAC
>PLBM01000065.1 GCA_003134515.1 Acidimicrobiaceae bacterium
TCGATGCGCGCAGTGCGCCCAAGCGGAAGAGGAGGTGGGCGAAGAGTTGACGTGCGCCGAGCGACACGAGAGCCGCGCTCGCTTTTGCCGACACTGTGGCTCGATCAACCTGCGGCGACTGCGCGTGGGCGTGACCACGTTGGCGCGCGACGTGAGTGCGCAACTTGGCCAACCGGTCAGTGAGATCACGGCGTCACTGGACCCCACGGCCGCACTGGCGCGCGTGGTGGTGGGCACGGAAGCCACGTGGTCACGGGTGCGTCGAAGCGGCGTGGTGATTTTCGCGGACTTCGATCAGTATCTCCTGGCGCCGAGAGCATCGGCGCGCCGGGCTGCGATCACGGCGGTGGGTAAAGCCGGGCGGCTCGTCGGCTCGCGTCGCGAGGGCCGAGGCCGCGTGATTCTCCAGACTCGCCGCGACGATGACGCGGTCGTGCGTGCCCTGATTGACGCGAATTTCGACGACATTATTACTGAGGACGTCGCCACGGCCGAGCTGTTGGCCCTCAGTCCCTACGCGGCCAGTGCCGACGTGTCGGGTCCGGGGTCCCGCGCGTTCGTCGAAGGACTTCTCCAGGCGCCGGTCAACGTGCAAGAGACGCCCACCGGATTCATCGTGCGCGCTCAAGACGTGTCGACCTTGACCGGCGCTCTTCGAAGTGTTGATCGTCCATCAGAAAAGTTTCGCGTCGCCGTGGAGTAGTGAGTGCCTAGGATGCCTCGCTTGTTTGAGGCCATCGGTGAGTCTCGATCTTCGACCGTTCTTTAGCGCAAGGTAACGTAGTGGGGTGAGCTTGTTAACTATTCGCACCTACGGCGACCCGGTGCTTACCGCGGTCACTACGGAGATTGAACTGGTTGACGAGAAGATCAGGGCCCTCGCGTACTCCATGATCGAGACGATGAACGAGGCGCCCGGGGTCGGACTCGCGGCCAACCAGATCGGCGTGCAAAAGCGACTCTTCGTTTACGACCAAGGCGACGGCCCCTGCGTGGTCGTCAATCCCGTCATCGTAGAGACCTCGGGCGAATGGCTCTACCTCGAAGGATGTCTTTCGGTGCCAGAACTCAGTTGGGAGATCGTTCGGGCGAACGCGGTGCACCTCAAGGGCTACGACCTGGACGGGAACGAACTCAATATCGAAGCCGAAGAGTATCAGGGTCGCATCTTCCAGCACGAAGTCGATCACCTCAACGGGGTACTCCTCATCGATCGCCTAAATGATGAGCAGCGGCGAGAGGCGAAGATCACGCTTCGCGAGCGCCGACTCGAGCTCTCTCGACGCGATCTCGACGCGTTGCATCAGCTGCTCGGCGAATAGATGGGTCTCGCCTTTCTCGGTACTCCCGAGGCGGCCGTGCCGACGCTTGAAGCACTGGTGAACGCCGGTTACGAAGTCGCACTCGTCATTACTCGGCCCGACCGTCGTCGGGGTCGAGGTGCTGAACTCGCGCCCAGCCCCGTGAAGCGCGCGGCCCTGGCACTAGGACTGCCGGTGAGCGATCGCCTGGAGGATCTCGCGGACCTCGATGTGGAGCGGGCCGTCGTCGTGGCGTACGGCGTGATGATTCCTGAATCGCTGTTGGCGACGATGCCGATGTTGAACGTGCACTTCTCACGCTTGCCACGTTGGCGAGGCGCCGCGCCCATCGAGCGCGCGATTCTCGCGGGCGACAAAGAGACAGGGGTAACCGTCATTTCCCTTGAGCCGACGCTCGACACAGGTCCAGTGCACATCGAACGAAGCGTTCGCGTTGGCCAGAAGACCGCTCGGGCACTGACCGCCGAGCTCGCGGCGCTCGGGGCGGCGGCTCTGCTCGAGGTCCTCGCTTCGCCCGAGTTGCTCGAGCACCCGCGAGCCCAGGTCGGTGAAGCTACTTACGCGGAGAAGATCACGAAGGAGACCTTGCACCTCGTACCCGAGATGACTGTCGAATCGGTGCTTCGTACCGTGCGACTCGGTGGCGCTCATTTTTTCATTGCGTCCAAGCGGTTGGGTGTGGTCTCGGCTCATGCTACGGAGAACACTGTCGCGTCTGGAACTCTGCAGCGGATCGAGGGTGCAGTGACGTTTGGTGCGTTGGACGGAGCGGTGACGCTCGACGAGGTGCGTCCCGAAGGGTCGACGACCATGGGTGCTGACGCGTGGTGGGCCGGCTTACGGGGTTCGAAAGATGAACTTCAATGGCGGTGACGCCAGATGTCGAGCCCTAGGCTGAGCGCGTGACGGTGATAGACGCTGGCCCACCGGGCGAGATTCGCATCGCGCCGTCAATCCTGGCTGCAGATTTTGGCGAATTGGGCCGTGCCGTGAAAGGGATCGACGCGGAGACCGATTGGCTGCACGTGGACGTGATGGACGGTCACTTTGTGCCCAACGTTTCGATCGGCCCGCCCGTCGTGGCGGCGCTTCGTCACTACAGCTCGCGGTTCTTTGACTGTCACTTGATGATGTCCGAACCGGGACGGTACCTCGAGGCTTTTCAACGGGCCGGTGCGAACGGCTGCACGGTGCACGTGGAGATTGGCGGAACGGCGTCACTTATCGACGACGCTCGTGCGCTGGGACTACGCATTGGTTTGGCCGCGAATCCTGACACTCCCTTTGCGGCGGTGGCGCCGTTTCTCGCTGACATCGATCTGCTCCTCTTGATGACAGTTTTTCCCGGTTTCGGCGGTCAATCGTTCATCGCTGACGTCATGGGCAAAGTCGAAGTGGCGCGACGCGAGGTCACGCTCAACGAACTGGCGCTCGATATTGAGGTTGACGGAGGAATTGACGTCACGAGCGCGCCGCGCGCCGTTCGAGCCGGCGCCAACGTGTTGGTGGCGGGGTCAGCAATCTTTGCCCAGCCCGATCCGCTCAAGGCTGCCAGCGCTCTTCGCGCCGCGGCGTACGACGGGCGCCGATGAAGTTTTCCCCCTCGGAGTTAATGACCATCGCCATTGCGGAGGGTGAAAAGGCTCGCCTGCACGCCCCGCCCAATCCCTGGGTGGGGGCGATCATCGTAAGCGATCGCGGCGTCATCGTCAGTGAGGGCCACACGCAGGCGCCCGGGGAGTCCCACGCTGAGATTGTCGCGTTGCGCCGCGCGCGCGGCGCCACACACGGCGCCACATTGTTCGTGACGCTGGAACCGTGTGGTCACGTCGGACGTACCGGTCCTTGCGCCGAGGCCATCATCGAAGCCGGAGTTGCCAGAGTTGTGGTGGGCATGATCGACCCTGACCCGAGAGTCGCCGGCAAGGGCGTCGAACTTTTAAAAGCGTCGGGCGTGGACGTCGAAGTCGGTATCGAAGAAGAGGCCGTTCGACGTCAGTTGGCGCCCTATATCTGGCACCGCGTCACCTCTCGCCCGTACGTAGTGGCGAAGATCGCGAGCACGCTGGACGGCGTGGTGGCGATGGCCGACGGCACGAGTCAATGGATCACCGGTGCCGAAGCGCGCCGAGACGCGCACGTGTTGCGAGCGCAAAGCCAGGCGATCTTGGTGGGCGCCGGCACTGTTCGGAGTGACGATCCGGCGCTGACGGCTCGACTCGACGACATCGTGCTCGAACCGCTTCGCGTGGTGTTAGGGCGTGCGCCCGAGTCGGCCAAAGTTCGCCCCTGTCTAGAGCTGTCGGGTGATTTGGGTCTCGTGCTGGACGAACTCGGTCATCGCGACGTGCTGCAGTTGCTCGTCGAAGGTGGTCCGACGACGACCAGCGCGTTTCTGGACGCGGGACTCGTCAATCACGTGGTCTGGTACCAAGCCGCGGCCTTTGGGGGTGGCGAGGGAACTCTCGCGGCACTGCGCGGACTCTCGACCCCTACGATGGAAGCCTTGCGGCGAGGTCGGATCGTGGACGTGCGTCGAATAGGCGAAGATATACGTATCGACGTGGAGGTTTGATGACGTTATCAACTATCGACGAGGCGATTGCTCAGATTGGTAGGGGCGGCATGGTCGTCGTGGTTGACGGCGAAGACCGCGAGAATGAGGGCGATCTCGTCATGGCCGCCCAAGACGTCACGCCGGAAAGCATGGCGTTTTTCCTGGAGTTCACGTCCGGAGTCATTTGCGTGCCCTTAGAGAGCCAGCGCGCCGACGAGCTCCAACTTCCACTCATGGTGGTGGCGAACACCGAGGCGCAGCGTACGGCGTTTACGGTCACCGTGGACTATCGCCACGGCACGACGACTGGCATTTCGGCCCACGATCGGGCCACGACGATTCGAGCGCTGATCGATCCCGCGACGCGTCCCAACGATCTCAACCGCCCGGGCCATATCTTTCCACTGCGATATAGGGATGGTGGTGTCCTCGAGCGAGCGGGTCACACCGAAGCGACGGTGGACCTGTGTCGAATGGCCGGCAAGTTTCCCGCGGGAGTGCTCTGTGAAATGGTGACGGCCGATAAGTCCGATATGGCACGACTCCCCGAACTCGAAGCGTTCGCCGAACGCCATCACTTACCAATTGTTACGATCGCGGATCTCATTCGCTATCGCCGTCGCCACGAGAAGTTGGTCAAGCGCGTCGCCGAATCGTCGCTTACCACGGAGTTCGGACAGTTTCAGGCTCACGTCTTCGAGAGCATTCTTGACGGCGAACAGCACATCGCGCTGGTGTACGGCGACATCGAGAACGTGCCCAATCTATTGGTGCGGGTGCACTCGGAGTGTCTGACCGGGGACGCACTCGGATCACTTCGTTGTGACTGTGGTCCACAGCTGCACATGGCATTGGCGAAGGTGGCGGCCGAGGGTGCGGGGGTGGTGGTCTATTTGCGAGGTCAAGAGGGGCGAGGCATTGGCCTCGCGCACAAGATTCGCGCGTACGCCTTGCAAGAAGATGGACGTGACACCGTGGACGCCAATCTCGAACAGGGCCTGCCCGTTGACTCGCGCCAGTACGGCATCGGCTCGCAGATTCTCGTCGACCTCGGCGTAACCTCGATGCGCTTGATGACGAACAACCCTGAAAAGTACGGTGCGCTGGAGGGCTTCGGGCTCAATATCGTCGAACGCGTACCCCTCGAAAGTCGTCCCACGCCGTTTAATATCGACTACCTGCGGACCAAGCGTGAACGTATGGGTCATCTCCTCGAGGGTCTCAATGACGTCCAGTAAGGACACTGACTTTGATCCCAAAAAGGCGGCCCACTTGGGCGATCGAGCGGGCGAGTCCTTAGAAGGCTCAAGTTCCGGCCGGGGACTACGCGTGGCGCTGGCCTGTAGCCGTTTTAACGGAGCGATTACCCTTCGCCTGTTGCGCGCGGCGCTCGACGCCCTGGAACACGCTGGCGTGGAGCGCCGTGACATCTCCATTGGCTGGGTGCCCGGCGCCTTTGAGCTGCCCTTGCTGGCTTTGGCGTACGCCGATGCTGATCGGCCCTACGACGCGGTGATCACGTTGGGCGCCGTGATTCGCGGTGACACTGGTCACTACGAAATCGTGGCGGGCGAATGCGCGCGGGGTGTACAGGACGTGCAGTTGAGCACACGAGTCCCGGTCATCTTTGGCGTACTCACCACCAACACGATCGACCAAGCCCTGGAACGTTCCGAGCCTGATGAGTCCAACAAGGGGCGTGAGGCTGCCTTGAGTGCGCTCGAGATGGTGAGCGTTCTTCGTCAAGGAACCCTCGCGAGCTCGTGAGGACTCTCGGCGTCGTCGCGTCCTTTGACGACCATCGTGGTGACGGTGAGATTGTCAGTGACCAGGGGGAGCGACTCTATTTTCACTGCGTGTCACTGAGCGACGGCTCAAGGACAATCGCGGTGGGCACTCGGATAACGGCTGGCCGGAGCGCTGGTCATCGGGGCCGCGACGAAGTTGTCGCGATACGCCATTGAGTGATCGTGTGTGAGCGACGCTCGTGAGAGACCCATTGACCGTGACACTGGCGGGGTTGCCCTCGCGAGTCGAGATCTACGAAGTGGGGCCGCGTGACGGTCTCCAGAACGAAGCGAAAGTGCTTGGCGTCGAGCTCAAGGCCGAATTCATACGACGTCTAATTGCGGCCGGATTAGGGGCGGTGGAACTAACTAGCTTCGTCCCCGCGTCGTGGGTGCCTCAACTGAGCGACGCGGAGGAGTTAGTAGCGCTGCTCGGCCCACTTCCCGGCCGGCACCCGGTGCTCGTGCCCAACGAGCGCGGACTCGATCGGGCTCTGGCGGCGGGCGTGAAGGAGATCGCGGTGTTCGCCAGCGCCACCGAGAGCTTCGCCCAGCGCAATCTGAATCGAAGCGTTGCGGAGTCATTGCGACTGTTTCAACCCGTGGTGCGCCGAGCCCTAGAGGCCGGACTCGCGGTACGAGGGTACGTCTCAATGTGCTTTGGTGATCCCTGGGAGGGAGCGGTGGCCCCCGCTCAAGTCAGTGCGGTGGCGAGCGAGCTACGCGAGATGGGGTGTCATGAACTTTCGCTGGGCGACACCATTGGGGTCGCCACGCCCGGCCAGGTCGTGGAGCTACTGGACACGCTGGCCACGGCCGGTCTCGGGCCAGATCGACTGGCCGTTCACTTTCACGATACGTACGGCCAAGCGCTCGCTAATACTTTGACGTCGCTGCGCTACGGCGTGAGCACGGTGGACTCGAGCGCCGGTGGACTTGGGGGGTGTCCGTACGCCGCCAGCGCGACGGGCAACCTGGCGACCGAAGACCTGGTCTGGCAGTTGCACGGACTAGGGATCGAAACGGGCGTAGACCTCGAGGCGCTGTGCCGTACGAGTCTGTGGATGGCCGGACTTCTCGGTCGGCCCAGTCCGTCGCGTACCGTCAACGCGTTGGCCGCTTCACTCAAGTGACGGGTTGAGCGCGACGTTGGGTCTTTGGCGAGGCGCGACGAGGTGGTTCACCATGGGGCACTCTTCACCCACCGCTATCGTGGCTCGAAGATCATCATTTTTGGTTGAAGTGGTGGAACCGAGCGGCGCACTGAGCGACGAGAGAGGATTGTATGAATAAGGTCGTGAACAGCGCCGACGAAGCGGTGCGGGACATAACGAACGGCGCCTCGCTCGCCGTTGGAGGTTTTGGTCTGTGCGGCATTCCGAGCAGCCTGATCGGCGCGCTACTGGCGAACGGGGCCACGGATCTTGAGACGGTGAGCAACAACTGTGGCGTGGACGGATGGGGATTGGGCGTGTTATTGGCGGCTAAACGGATCCGGCGAGCGACGGGCTCGTACGTAGGCGAGAACAAAGAGTTCGAGCGCCAGTACCTTTCGGGGGAACTAGAGGTAGAACTCGTGCCCCAGGGCACCCTCGCCGAACGGCTGAGGGCGGGAGGCGCGGGGATTCCAGCCTTTTACACGCCGGCTGGCGTGGGGACCCAGGTGGCCGAGGGAGGACTGCCGTGGCGCTACGACAGCGTGGGTTCGGTGGTGCGGGTGTCACCCGCGAAAGAGGTGCGCGAGTTCAGGGGACGCGGTTACGTCTTGGAGTTAGGCATCAACACCGATTATGCCCTCGTGCACGCCCGCTACGGCGATCGACTTGGTAATTTGATCTACGAAGAGAGCGCGCAGAACTTCAATCCACTGTGTGCGGCCGCGGGACGAGTAACCATCGCCGAAGTTGAAGAGTTGGTCGAACCCGGAGACCTCAACCCCATGCACGTACACACCCCGGGCATCTTCGTCCAGCGTGTGGTGCACACCCCGGGTGTCGAGAAGCGAATCGAGAAGAGGACGGTCAGCGCATGAGCGGCTTGTCACGCGACGAATTGGCGGCGCGCGTCGCCGCAGAACTGCTCGATGGACAGTACGTCAATTTGGGAATCGGGTTGCCGACCTTGGTACCCAATTTCGTGCCGAGCGACCGTCAGGTCGTGTTGCACGCCGAGAATGGGATTCTGGGGGTGGGACCGTATCCGTCACCCGACGATCTCGACCCCGACTTGATCAATGCCGGCAAGGAGACCGTGACGGTGCTGGCGGGCGCGTCTTTTTTTGATTCGGCGTCGTCATTCGCCATGATCCGCGGTGGCCATATTGACGTCGCGGTGCTGGGTGCCATGCAAGTGTCGGCGGCGGGTGACCTCGCTAATTGGATGATTCCCGGCAAGATGGTGAAAGGAATGGGCGGCGCGATGGATCTGGTCCATGGCGCCAAGCGAGTCATCGTCATGATGGAGCACTCCGCCAAGGATGGCGGGTACAAGATTGTGCGCACGTGCAGTTTGCCGCTGACGGGCCGTGCGTGCGTGCAGCGCATCATCACCGACTTGGCCGTGATTGACGTCGAGCCCGAGGGTCTCGTGTTGCGCGAGTTGGCTCCCGGAGTCAGCTTTGACGAGGTTCGCGCCGCCACCGAGCCTGAGTTGATCGTCGAACTTAGATGAGCGCGTCATGGCCGTTGGTCTCGAGCGCTCGGGGCAACTCATCTGAGCGTGATAACGCGAGCAATGAACCCAGAGTTTTCGACGGAGGATCGACGTGACCCTACGGGGCAAAGTGGCGTTGGTCACCGGTTCGACGAGCGGCATTGGCCTGGGCGTCGCGCGGGCTCTGGCGGCCCAGGGCGCCGACGTGATGCTCAACGGTTTTGGCGACATCCGGGAGATAGAAACGCTGCGCAAAGAAATGGCCCAAGAGTTTTCGGTCAACGTGCTGTACGACGATGCGGATCTGATGAAGCCCGAGCAAGTCAGAGCGATCGTGAAGAGGAGCCAAGACGAGTTGGGCGGACTCGACGTGTTGGTGAACAATGCCGGCATCCAATTCGTCGCACCGTTGGACGAGTTTCCCGACGAGCAGTGGGAGGCGGTGCTCGCGCTCAATCTCTCGGCCGTGTTTCATGGTATGAAAGCCGCGATTCCAGGCATGAAGGAAAAGAAGTGGGGACGCATCATCAATATTGCCTCGGCCCACGGGCTCGTGGCGAGCGCGAACAAGGTGGCCTACGTGGCCGCCAAGCACGGGGTCGTGGGAGCGACCAAAGTGGCGGCCATCGAGTTGGCCAATGACGGCGTGACGGTCAACGCGATCTGCCCGGGATGGGTCTTAACGCCGCTCGTGGAGAGTCAACTGGTCGTTCGAGCGAAAGAGTCTGGCACCGAGGTGTCGGATGAGGCGACCAAGTTGTTGCACGAAAAGCAGCCGATGCTGAAATTTACGACGCCTGAGGCGATCGGGGCGATGGTGGTATATCTGTGCTCGGACGACGCCCAAACCATCACCGGGTCACCGATCTCCATCGACGGCGGATGGGTCGCTCAGTAACGGGTTGGCATTCGCGTGCGACGTCAAGCGAAATCGTTAGCGCACCGTGATTTAGCTGACATATGTCCGTAAGTGATGAGCCTGGCGCGAAGTGGCGAGCTCTTCGCGAGATAGAGCGAGGAACTCTTAGTGTGAGGTTCGACTCGAGAATTTTTCGGGACGGGTACCGAGCGCAGTCAAAGCCGCACTTCGGGCCGCGGCCGCTTGGATGATGGCGGTTTCCATGGCCTGGCGCGCGGCACTTCGATGGGCCGACGACGTGGTCTTGCCTAACGCGCTGAGGAAGGTCGCCCGGGCGGAACTGACGGCCGATTGAAACGTCAGTTGAATCGCCTTCCGCGAGGCGAGGAAGGCCTCCAACTCTTGGTGGAAGGCCCTTAGTGACGACGAGCCGGTCCCCGATCCGGCGAAGGCGATGGCCGGAGTGGAGAGTCCCAAGGCGACGACCATACCAAGGGCGATCAGGCTTCGTGTAGTGAATCTCCCCATGTTTCAAAGAGTACCGAGACCGGATAAGAATGCGCTGTGAAGCGGCTGTCGAAATCTTGAGAATCGAGGTTTCGGGGCGTTCGGTGAGTTCCCTCGGCACGAGACGGTACGCTCACTCTATGGCGGTTCAACGGTGACGACCATTCTCGTCGTGGACGATGAACCTGGTGTTCGCGACATGCTCCAAGATGCTTTGGGCAACGCAGGCTACGTGGTCCAGTGCGCCACGAACGGGGCAGACGGACTGGATCAACTGCGACGGGGCAGCGCGGATCTGTGCATTGTCGACATAAATATGCCCACGATGAACGGTTTTGAGTTCTTGGAGAAACTGAGAGCCCACGACACCAAGACGCCGGTGTTGATGCTCACGGCTCGCGACTCGGACGATGACGTGGAGCGCGGGCTGCGCATTGNNGGAGCGGACGACTACGTTCGCAAGCCCTTTGGCCTGGAGGAATTGTTGCTGCGAGTGGCGGCGATTCTTCGGCGGAGCGGCATTGACGTCAACGACGACCATGTGCTCATTTGCGGACCCCTCGTGATGAATATCGCTCGACACGTGGTGACGATTGACGCCGAGGAGATTGACCTCTCGGCCACCGAGTTTCGTCTGCTCGAAGTCCTGCTCGATCGTCAAGATCGGGTCGTGACGCGCGAACAGTTACTTCGAGAAGTATGGAATATTGACTTTGACTCCGAGACCTCAGTGCTCGACACGTACATCTCCTATGTTCGGCGAAAGGTTCATCGCGACGATTTCGCGCCAATAACGACGATTCGAGGTGTTGGTTTCAAGTTGGTGGATCAGGCCGCTATTCAGTGAGAATTGCGACACGTCTTACTCTGATCTTTGTCGCGTTGACGTTTTTGGTGGCGTCGACGGTGGGTTGGTTTGCGGTGGCGATGAGTTCGAGGTCGCAGTACGCCACGTTGGAGAGCGCGATCAACTCGGTGGTGGACAGCGGACTTCGCAATCCCAACACGGCCCTCAGCAATGCGCTCTACGTCGTTCAACGACGCCCTTACGACCTGACGCTGGACGTGGTGTCGCCGTCGGGCGCAATCACCCAGGTGAATTCCGGGACTGTTCGCCTGCGTGTCCATCCGACTCGCGCGGACATTCGCAATTCATTGACGCACGTTCAAACCGAGAGCAATCTTCCGGGCTTTCAAATCCGCTCGCTCAACGTTGGTGGGGGCGACTATCTCGTGGTGGCCGCCTCGACGTTGGCCATCACGAAACGGAACCAGCATCTGGCGCTGTTAGTGGCGAGTGCCGCTATCGTCATCGCGCTGATCGGCCTCGTACTTGCTCGCCTGGTTATGCGTCGCGATCTTCACTCGATGGAGCGACTCATTGACTACGCGGGCGACGTAGCCAGCGGCGACGAGGCGGGTCCCGTACCGCCCAGCTCGGGCAGTCGCGACCTTCAAGAACTGCGCGGGGCACTCGCGGTGATGGTGGACGCACTTCAAGAGAGAATCGCGCTCGAGACCAAGAGCACCAAGGCGATGCAACAGTTCATCGATGACGCGTCGCACGAACTGAGAACGCCCTTGACAGTGGTGAAGGGCTACAACGAGTTACTGGCGAGCGGCCAGGTCACGCCTGAACAACGGATTCGGGCCGTCACGCGGGTCCAACGCGAGGTCGAACGCATGGAAGAGCTCGTTCGAGACTTGCTTTTGCTGGCCCAGATTCGTGAAGCGCCCCACCATGCGGAACTGCCCGTTGATTTGAGCCAGTTGCTCCGCAACCGAGTGGGCGAATTCGCCACGGATCAACCCGATCGACCGCTCACCAGTGAAATCGAACCCCGTCTCACGATTCGGGCCCGACCGGACTTCGTCGAACGACTCGTGAGTAACGCCTTAAACAACGTGGTTCGCCATACGCCTCTCGACGCGCCCGTGCGAGTGACCTTACGTACGAACGGCCAACAGGCGACGCTACTCATCGAAGACGGCGGCGCCGGTCTCGCGTCCTACGGCGTTCGCCCCCAGCGTTTTCAGCGGTTTGATGAGTCCCGCTCGCGCGACACCGGAGGCTCGGGGCTCGGCATGAGCATCATGGCCGACGTCGCGGAGTCCCTGGGGGGGACGATGACGACTGAACCCAGCGTATTCGGTGGACTCGCGCTGCGCTTCGTGTTGCCCCTGGCAGTGTCCGTCGCGCACTAACTAGGACGGCGGGGAACTCTTCGCGCGGACGTAGGCCTGTTGGACCTCGGCGAGTGCATTTCGATAGAGGTCAACGTGTTCGCCCAGCCGCTCTCCGCCCGCGTTCACCATGGCGGTCACGGTGTCGATGACGAGCTCGGCCGCGGCGAGATTCGGGGGCGTCTCAGCGAGGCGCAGGGCCGCCACCTGCAAGAGCACGAACAAGTGGTTGCCGAGAATGGTCTCGACCGGTGCCGCGTGCAGGTACGCGATCTCCTCCGCCTCGTTGAACTCGGCGTCTTCGGACTTCTCGCTCAATCGATCCAACGTAGCGGTTATATCTGTTCAACGATGACCCGAAGGCGTTGTTGTCTTGAGCGACGTGGCGAGGTGCGTCACGGCTCGACCCCGACGGTTCTTCGGGGAGACCGAGCCACGCGGCGCCGACGCGAAGGGCCCCGAGGAGCGTCTGCTAATGTGGTTAGTCAGTTCAGCAAGCGAGGTTGGCAGCGCCAACGTCCACCTGGCCACCAACGTGCGTCCGGGTTCCAAGGAGTTTTGCGCCTCGCTTGCCCTGGCGACACCACTGAGGTGTCGCGGAGAGCAAGGAGAGACTTATCGCAACTGTGCCTGGAGACCATCGTGTCAACGACCGCATCCGTGTCGAAACCGTCCGACTGATCGACGAAGAGGGAAATCAGCGAGGCGTAATGGCAACTCGCGACGCGTTGGCGCTGGCTAAAAGCCTCGATCTGGACTTGGTAGAGATTGCGCCGACCGCGCAACCGCCCGTTTGTCGAATTATGGACTACGGCAAGTTTAAATTCGACGAGGCCCAAAAGGCCAAGGAGTCGCGCCGTAAGACCCTCAACGTAGGCGTCAAGGAGATGAAGTACCGCCCGAAGATCGGCGCGGGCGACTTCGACACCAAGACCCGTCTCGTGGAGAAGTTCCTGGGCGAAGGGCACAAGGTCAAGGTCACGATCATGTTCCGGGGCCGAGAGTCCGCACACCCGGAGTTGGGTAAGAAGATCCTTGATCGCATCATCGAACGACTCGAGGAAGTGGCCAAAGTGGAATCAGCGCCCAAACTCGATGGTCGCAACATGATCATGGTGCTGGGGCCCGAAAAGAAGTCCAAAGCGAAGAGCGTAGTGGTTTCGAAGGTTGAAGTAGGTCAAGAAGTCGCGCCAGCCGGCGCGGAAGTTTCGCTAGAAGAGAGTTGATATGCCAAAGATGAAGACGGACAGTGGTGCGAAGAAGCGCATCCGGATCACCGGCAGTGGGAAGCTCCGTCGCCGCAAAGCGTTTCGTGGTCACTTGATGGAGAAGAAGTCATCAGTGCGCTCGAGGCGTCTTGGTCGTGAGACTGACATCGCGCCGGGCCAAAGGAAGCACGTCAAGCGCATGTTGGGTCTCTAGAGAGTTCGAGTTGAGAGAGAGGACGCAAAATGGCAAGAGTTAAAAGGGCCGTTAACGCCAAGAAACATCACAAGGCGATTCTCGAAGAGGCCAAGGGCTACTACGGGGACCGCAGCCGGACCTTTCGAAGTGCGAATCAGGCGGTCCAGCACTCCGGGGTCTACGCGTTTCGGGATCGCCGTGCGCGCAAGGGTGAGATGCGCAAACTGTGGATCCAACGCATTAACGCGGGAACCCGGGCCAATGGGATGAGTTACAGCCGATTCATCGCTGGACTGAACGCCGCGGGCATCGACGTCGACCGGCGCATGCTGGCGGAGTTGGCCGTGAACGATAGGGGCGCCTTTGACGCCATTGTCGCCCAGGCCGGCGCCGCGCTGGCGAAGTAGGACACGCTGATCGAGGCGTTGGGGCCCTCCCACCAGCGGGTGCGTCGACTTCGACGACTCATTCAAAAACGGTCGTTGCGCTGGAGTGAAGCCACGTGCGTGCTCGAGGGTCCAGATCTGGTGTTGGCCGCGCTGGACGCGTCGATCGAATTTGAGGCGATCTACGTGGACGCGAATGAGGCGGCCAGTGTCGAAGCGGGTGAACTTCGAACCCGCGCCGCCGCGAAGGGTGTTCGCGTGTTCTCGTTGGCCCCCGGCGTGCTCAAGCGAATCGCCGACGCCGCGACGCCCCAGCCCGTGCTGGGCGCCATCCGCCTGCCCTTAACGTCCGTTGAAGACATTGCGTGTGCCGGACTGGTACTGGTGCTGCACGACGTTCGCGACCCGGGCAACGCCGGCACCTTGATTCGCTCCGCCGACGCGGCGGCCGTGACCGGAGTCGTTTTTACTGGTCACTCAGTTGACCCCTTTAATCCCAAGACCCTTCGAGCCACGGCCGGATCGATCTTTCACGTGTCGGTGGCGGTCGGTTCACTGGAGGCCACCCTGGACTCCTTTGTCGCTCGCGGGGCGACGACCCTCGCCACTGTCGTTCGCGGTGGCGTCAGTCATCGACTGGTGGATTACTCCTCGCCCACGGTGGTGGTCATTGGCAATGAGGCCAACGGTCTGGACGAGGTGGCCGTGGCGCTCTGTGACCGTGCGGTCACCATCGAGATGTCGGGAGCGAGCGAGTCGCTCAACGCCGGTGTCGCGGGCTCGCTCGTCGCCTTCGAGGCGCTCTGGCAGCGTCAAGCCACGATTTCGCCGCCACCATCTCCTAGCCTTTAGACGTCATGTCCACCTCACCACTCGCTGATCTTGCCCAACAGACCACGGAGCTCCTGGCGGCGATCGCGGCACTTTCCACCCTCGACGCCTTGCGCGACGCCGAAGCCTCGCTGACTGGCAAACGTTCACCGCTGGCCGCTTTGCAGAAGTCTTTGGGCGCCCTCGAACCTGCGACGCGCAAGACCGCCGGCGCAGAACTTCAAGAAGCTCGACGAATTGTGGAAACGGCGCTCGAAGAACGGCGGGCCGACCTACGTCGTGAGGCGCGTCGGTCATCGCTCGAAACCGATCGACTCGATCTTGGTGACGTGATTCCCAGTGACGTGCACTGGCCCTTAGCGGCTGGTCATCCCGGACTGGTCTCGCTGACGCAGCGAGAGCTCGAGGACGTTTTTGTCGGCATGGGGTTCACCGTCGCCGACGGTCCCGAAGTGGAAAGTGACTGGTACAACTTCGAGGCGCTCAACATTCCCCCGGCCCACCCGGCGCGGGGCCTGTGGGACACTTTCTACATTGATCTCGGCGAGCCTGAGACAGTGGTCCTGCGCACGCACACCTCGCCCACGCAGATTCATCTCATGGAGCGCGCTGTCGCGACAGATTCGTTGCCGATCCACTCGGTGATGCCCGGGCGCTGCTTTCGTCGTGACACGCCTGACGCCAGCCACCTCTATAGCTTTCACCAGATCGAGGGGCTCGTCGTCGACCGCGGCATCACCTTTGGCGACCTAGCCGGCGTCATTGAGACCTTCACGCGCGCGTACTTCGGCCCGGACATCTCCTCACGTCTGCGGCCGGGCTACTTTCCTTTCACGGAGCCGTCAGCGGAGTTTGAGGTCACCTGCACCATCTGTCGTGGCGCGGGGTGTCGCACGTGCTCATCGACCGGATGGCTCGAGCTTGGCGGGTGTGGCATGTTAGACCCCGCCGTCCTCGCGGCCGTGGGTATTGACGGCGAACAGTGGAGTGGTTTCGCCTTTGGCTTTGGCATTGACCGTTGCGCGCAAATGCGTCACGAACTGAGTGATATGCGAGCGCTCATTGAGAACGACGTGCGCTTTCTGGGACAGTTCTCGTGAAGGTTTCGCTCAACTGGTTGCGAGAGTTCGTCGATCTGCCAGAAACGATCGACGACTTACGAACGGTGCTCGACGACCTCGGCCTGGTCGTCGAGGGAATAGCGAACGTCGGCCACGGGCTCGAGGACGTCGTGGTCGCCCGAGTGGACGAAATACGCGACATCCAAGGGGCCGATCGGATTCGCCTGGTGGTCGTGGACGCCGGTCACGGTCCTTTGGAGATCGTGTGCGGAGCCATGAACTTTGCCGTGGGGGACCATGTTCCCCTGGCGCCGGTGGGCGCGGTCCTGCCCGGTGGTTTTACGATCGGCGAGCGAACGGTTCGTGGCGTCACCTCTCACGGCATGCTCTGTTCGCCGCGCGAACTTGAGTTGAACGACGACCACCAAGGACTCATGGTGCTCGATGGACTTATCGAGCCCCACGTGGGCGAGCGACTCCTGGCGGCGCTGAAGATCACGCCCGACGTGGTCTTTGACATTTCGGTGGAAGGCAATCGGCCTGACGCGTGGTGTGTAGAGGGTGTCGCCCGCGACTTGGCGACACGGCTTCGACGCACGTTGCGTTCGCCCGCCGGGGCCTCCACGAACTCCGCGACCAAGAGTGATTCGTTCGCGAGCGCGTCGATCGACGACCCCGACCTCTGCGGTCGCCTGACCGTGTCGGTGCTGCGAAACGTGAAAGTGACGGCGTCGCCCTCGTGGGTGGCCCAACGACTTCAAAACGCGGGCATGCGTCCGATATCGAACGTGGTCGACGCGTCGAACCTCGTGATGCTCGAGCTCGGCCAGCCCACCCACCCTTACGACGCGGCTCGAGTGGCGCGACACACACTACGAGCTCGCCGGGCGCGACCCGGTGAGACGTTGGTCACCTTGGACGGCGTCGAGCGCCAACTGGCGAAAAGTGGTCGCGGACTCGGCGACACCGGCGAAGACTTGGTCATCGTCGACGGTGACGACCGAGTGCTGGGTTTGGCGGGCATCATGGGTGGCGCGTCGAGCGAGATAAGCGCCGACACGACTGACGTGCTCTTAGAGGCGGCTTTCTTTGATCCAATGACGATCGCGCGTTCCTCGAAACGCCACGCGTTGCGCAGCGAGGCGTCGAACCGTTTCGAGCGCGGCGTCGATCCTCAGCTGGCACTGCGCGCGGCGGCCCGTTACGCCGCCATCTTGAGCGAGAGCGTGCCCGAGGTGCAGTGGCTGGCGAATCCAATCGACGTACATGGGACGATTCCCATACCCCCCACCGTGGAGCTTCGAGGCACCGACATCGCACGTCTCTTAGGAGTTGAGATCGCCCCCGAGGACGTGACGGCCATCTTGAGCGGCTTGGGCTTTTCGCTGGTACAAAAGCGCGACCACGTGCAAGTCACGGCGCCCACCAGTCGACTCGACGTGCGAGCGGGCAGCGAGGGACGCGCGGACGTGATTGAGGAGATCGCGCGACTTTACAGTTACCGTCGCCTCCCTCGTCACAATCCCTCGTGGCCCGAACTTGGAGTCTTGAACGACCGCCAGCGTCTCCGACGAAAACTGCGCGACGTCGTCGTTGACGCGGGGGCGCTCGAAGTGTGGACGGCGACACTGGGCAGCGACGCGGACTTCGACCTACTCCATCGCGATCAGCCCCGGGTCCGGGTCACCAATCCATTGGCCGCGGATGAATCAGTGCTGCGGGCAACTCAGATCACGGGAGTGGTTCGCGCGTGGGCCAAGAACTACGAGCGGGGTCTGGGCGACGTGATACTCGCCGAGTTCGGCGTCGTCTTCGCGCACCCCAGTGTCACTTCGGAGCCTCGCATGACCAAGGGCGGCGCGGGCGGGACACTGACGTTGGCGCTGCCTCGCGAAAACGAACGCGTGACCATCGTGCTCGGTCGCCCGGACGATGACGCGAAGAGCGCCGTGGCGCTCTGGAGTGTGCTGGCGCGACGCCTCGGCCTTCAAGATGTCGTCGTGCGCTCGGTGAACGAAGCGCCTCGCGGCCTGCACCCGACGAGAGCGGCCGGGCTCGTGGACCGCTCTTCTGGCGCACTATTGGGCTACGTCGGCGAGGTCGATGCTGAACTCGTCGATGCCGTCACGACGGGCTCGCCGCTTCGCCGGTTGGGCCTGCTCGACATTGACTTTGACGCGCTGGCCGATGCAAGGTTGGCCACACGAGTCCCGTCGGCAGTGATGATGCCCAGTCGGTTCCCGAGCGCCGTGCTCGATCTCGCGCTCGTCACGCCCCAGCGCGTCAACGCCGATGATATGGCGTACGCCCTTCGCCAGGCCAGTGACCTGGTGGAAGAGGTCACTCTCTTTGATGTGTACCAAGGTCCCGGTCTCGCCGAGGGGACGCGAAGCTTGGCCTATAACGTGCGGCTCAGTTCGTCCGATCGAACACTGAACGAAAATGAGGTCACCCGTTGCCGCGCGCAACTGATCGACGCCGCCGCCTCACTCGGAGCCGTACTTCGCTAAGAGGTACGATCAAGGGTCACCGTGCAAGAGTTCGTCCCCCTGACAGACCAGGGCCGTCGCTTTCGAGAGGATTTCCTGATCCGCCTGGGCGACGTTGACGCCGGGGGTCTGCTTCGACTCGACGGCGTCGCTCGTTTACTCCAAGATGTCGCGACCGACGACTGGGTCGACACGGGCGTCGCTTCGAGTGACACCTGGGTCGTTCGCCGCACCACAATCCGTGTCGTCGACGGCGCTCGCTGGCCGCGCTATCTCGATCGGGTCACCCTGACCACGTGGTGCGGCGGCGTGGGCGCCGCCTGGGCCGAACGGCGCACCAACCTTGAGTGCGATGGACAGGGTCAGCTCGAGGCGGCGGCGTTGTGGGTGCCCGTCGATCCGTCGGGTTCTCCGGTACGTCTGCGCGAGAGTTTCTTTGCCGTGTACGGCGACGCGGTGCACGCACGAAAGGTCTCGGCGCGTATTGACCGGGCGGAAGTTCCCGACGGTGCGCAGCGTCGAGCGTGGCCGCTTCGTACGGCCGACGTCGACGTCGTCGGTCACGTGAACAACGCCGCGGTGTGGCAGGCCCTCAGTGAAGTGGTGGCCCCGCCACTGCGCAGCGTCAGCTTGACTCATCACTCGTCGATTGAGCGAACTGACGAGGTGATACTCGCGAGCGCGCCGGGACTCTTCTGGTTGATCGTCGACGGTTCGGTCAAGGTCTCGGCGCAGTACTCACTGTCTTAAGTGACCCGCGCGGTGCGGGACTGCTCGTCGCGAAGATACAGCCGGTGATAACCAGGGGAAAGCCGACGAGGATGCCCACGGTGAGTGGTTCATGGAGCGCCACGATGCCCAAGACGACCGCGATGGCGGTGTTGAAGTAGGTCACCACGGTGGCGCGTGTCGCCCCGACTTCCTTTATCAGTTCAAAGAAGGTGAGAAACGCGCCCACGGTGCATACGACGCTCAACACCGCTACGCAGCTCCACGTCTCTCCGTTGACGTGCGCGGGCCAGTGCGCCAGGTCCCAGGGAATCCAACACAGCGCCACGAAGCCGGTCGCGCCCATCACGACCGTCGGACCGGCGACGTCCTTCAGCTTGGTGGCGAGCAGAATCGGTCCAATCGCGTAGCCAACGCAGACGGCCATCATCATGGAGATCCACGTGATCGAGCCACCCTTGAGGTTGAGTCCCACCAAGAACGCGACGCCCAGGGCGCCGATGCCTAGTCCGAGGTAGCGACGGGGTGAGACGCGACCCTCGGTGCGGCGAATTCGTTGAGCGACGACCGAAAGGAGTGGTACGCAGCAAATCAACAGGCTCGTGAGCGAACTCGTGATGTGCCTTTCGGCGGTGGCCATCAAATACCACGGCACGCCGAATTCGACGGCGCCAAACACTGCGATCCACTTCCAGTGCTGCAAAAGTGAGGGAAGTTGCCTTTGGGCGACGACGAGAGGCGCTAAGAGGAGTGCCGCCGGCGCAGTCCGCGCTAGAACCAAAACTCCGGGATCAAGCTGGCGCACCGCGACGCGGATCAAGAGATAGGGGATACCCCAGATCACGGCCATCGCGAGAAAGTAGGCCCAACCTCGTCGTGACATCCCAGCAGATTAGCCGAACCTGGCGATATTTGCGTTTTTGTTCTCTTTTATGCATAAAATGTCATATGCGCGTGGGTGTCATGGGAGCCACCGGCTACGCCGGGTCAGAAGTGCTCCGCCTCACCGCGTCCCACCCCGACCTCAACGTCGTCGTAGCCACCGGTGACTCGAGTGTCGGCCAGCGAGTCTGCGAAGCGGTACCCGCGCTCGGGGCGGTCTATCCGACGCTCGAGGTTGAGGCGTCGACTCGGATCCACGAGGCTGAGCTCGACGTGGTCTTCCTGGCCCTCCCGCACGGCGAGAGCCAGAAATTCGTGCCCGAACTGCAAGCTCGCCAAGTTCAAGTCGTGGACCTCGGGGCTGACTTTCGCTTGAAGGATGACCAGGCTTATCAGCGCTGGTACGGACATGATCACCTGGCCCCGGCGCTGCTGGCGGCCTCGGTGTATGGACTCGTGGAACGCCACCGCGATGAGCTCCGAGGCGCTCAGTTGATCGCCGTGCCGGGCTGTTATCCCACCGCGAGCGCCTTGGCGCTCGGACCGTTCTGCGACGAAGGTCTGATTGAGCGTGACCACGTCGTCGTCAACGCGTTGAGTGGCGTGTCGGGTGCCGGTCGGGCGCAAAGCGAACGACTGCACTTTTCTCGTCTCTCGGGTAACGCGGAAGCGTACGGACTCTTGACGCATCGCCACACCCCAGAAATGGAACAAGAACTCGGGGTGACGCTGCTCTTTACGCCTCACCTCATCCCTCTCAGTCGCGGCATGCTCGTGAGCGCCTACGGACGCATCACGGACGCGTCATTTACGACGGCGGACGCGCTCGAACTGCTCCGGACACGCTACGCCCACGACCCCTTTGTCGTCGTCACTGACGAGGCCCCGACCTTGAAGGATCCCCTGGGCAGCAATCTCTGTTTCGTGAGTGCCCGGGTCGACCAACGAACTGGATGGTTGCTCGCCATGAGCTCTCTTGACAACCTCGGCAAGGGCGCTGCCGGGCAGGCGGTTCAGGCCTGGAACGTCGCCACCGGTCGTGATGAGACGCTCGGTCTTTCGCTGGCGGGACTTACGCCATGAAGAATTACGTCGTCAAGCTCGGGGGCCACGCACTGGACTCGCTCAGTGTCCATTCACCGGTGCTCGTGGCGCTCGCGAGCGACGTCATCGCACTACGTGACAAGTCGACGAACGTCATTATTGTGCACGGCGGGGGACCGCAGATTGGGTCATTGCTTGACGCCGTTGGTGTGGCCAGTCACTTTCACGAGGGCCTTCGAATCACCGACGAAGCGACCATGGAGTACGTGGCGATGGCACTGGGCCAAGTCAATCTCCACCTCGTGGCGGCGCTCAATCAGGCGGGGCTCGTCAGCGTTGGTCTGTCGGGCGCAGACGGTTCGACGTTGGTCACCTCGGCGTTGGGCCCGCCTTGGGGTCGAGTGGGCGCGTCGCCCAAAGTGGATACCGGACTGATTGAGGCGCTCTGGCGGACCAGCGCCACGCCGGTAATGAGTTCCATCGCCGTCGACGAAAGTGGTGAACTGGTGAACTGTAACGCCGACGCCGCCGCGGGCGCGTTGGCGGGCGCCTTGAACGCTCAGTCGTTAGTTTTACTGAGTGACGTCGACCAGCTTCTAGCCGATCCGCTTGACGAGAGTACGGCCCTGACCTCGGTCACCGGCGCTGAGGTTCGACATCTTCTCGAGGCGGGTAACGCACGAGAAGGTATGCGGCCCAAGATGATCGCGGCCCTGGGCGCGCTCGAGAGCGGAGCCCGGCGGGTCGTGATGGCGAACGGATCGAGACCGCACGCGTTACGCGACGCCTTGTCCGGCACGATTCCAATGACCGAGGTGCTGCGATGACCCGGCATTTTATGACCATTGAAGAGTTGAGTAATGCTGAGTTAGCGGCAATTTACACGTTGGCCACTTCCCCCTTCGATGACGAGACGCTCAAGGGCCAAGGCGTCGCGCTTATCTTCGAGCGCCCGAGTCTTCGAACACGGGCGTCGAGTTCATCGGCCGTGCACGAGCTGGGGGGCTACGCGACGTTCTTCAATGATGAGGAGATTGGTATCGACAGTCGCGAATCAGCGGAGGACGTCGGTCGCACCATCGCCGAGATGTACGCCATCGCCGCATTGCGTGTTCGCGACCACGAGGTGTTGGAACGAATGCGCAGGGCCACGAAGGAGCGATTATCGCTCATCAATCTCTTAAGCAATGAGGCGCACCCCACCGAGGCAGTCGCCGATGTGCTCAAGATCGCCGAGGAGTTCTCCAAGGGTGACGTCGCCGGACTGGCGGGGCTCGAAGTGGCCTACGTCGGGGATGCAACCAACGTCACTCGGTCTCTGGCTGTTGCCTTACTGCGCTTAGGCGTGAACGTGACAGTGGGGGCTCCCTCGGCGTATCAACTGTCGCCCGGCGGCGCGGAGGATCCTTTTGCCGTCAAGGGGCTCGGTTCACTTCGACTGTGCGACCGCGCCGACGAGGCGGTTCGAGGAGCCGACGTGGTGTACACCGATGCGTGGGTCTCCATGGGCTTTGAAGAAGAGAGCGCCCGTCGGCGCCACGATCTAGCGAGCTTTCAGGTGAACAAGAAACTGATGGGCCTCGCAAAGGATCGTGCGATCGTGATGCACTGTCTGCCCGCGCATCGAGGCGACGAGGTCACGGATGAAGTACTCGATGGCGAGCAGTCTCGCGTCTGGGGACAGGTTTTCCATCGTCGCACCGCGATGATTGGCGTACTGCGCTGGATAAAAGGAGAGTTATGACCAAGACCCAACGTCAGCACCGGATAGGTGAACTGATCGATCACGACGTCATATCGACGGCGGCGCAGATAGTGGCGCGCCTGCACGACGAAGGTATCGCGGCCACCCAGGCGACCGTCACCCGAGACCTGCAAGAGCTCGGTACCGTCAAAGTTCGTGACGAGCATGGCGCTCGTCGCATCGTGATGGCCGCGTCGCCCAAACTCGCGCCCGCGCCGCTGGATCATCTTCGGCGAATGATGGGCGAGTGGGTCGTGTCCGTAGAGAGTTCGGCCAATCTGGTCGTGGTACGCACGCCTCCGGGGTGCGCCCACGTGGTCGCCTCGGCGCTGGATCGAAGCGCGCTGCGCGGCGTGCTGGGGTCAGTGGCTGGTGACGACACCGTATTGGTGATCGCCGCGGCAGAGCACGGTGGCGCAGCGTTGGCCAGCGATTTTCGTGCGCTGGCCGGATTGAAGGAGCTTGTTGTCACGAAAATAGAGGGAGCGCCGCGATGAGCAAACGGGTCGTACTGGCCTATAGCGGGGGGCTGGACACGTCGGTCGCCGTGCGCTGGATGATCCAAGAGTGGGGCGTAGAAGTGGTCTGCCTTTTAGTCGACGTCGGTCAAGACGTTGAGAGTTCCGAGAGCTTCGCCGATCTCACGGCACGGGCCCTCGCGGCGGGCGCACTCGAGTGTGTGACGGTGGACGCTAAGCGCGAAATGGCTGAGGAGTTCTGCGCGCCGGCCATCTTCGCGAATGCCCGTTACGAGGGAAAGTACCCGTTGGTGTCCGCACTTTCGCGACCGGTCATCGTTCGCCACCTAGTCGATCAGGCGCGAAAATTCAACGCGCAAGCCGTCGCGCACGGCTGCACCGGTAAGGGCAACGATCAGGTGCGCTTTGAAGTGGGTACCCACGCGCTCGCGCCCGATCTTGAAGTGCTCGCGCCCGCACGCAACTGGGGAATGACCCGAGCCGACTCGGTGGACTTCGCCCAAAAGTGGGACATACCGATCAAGGCAACAAAGGAAAAGATCTACTCGATCGACGAGAATCTCTGGGGGCGCGCCATTGAGTGCGGAGCCATCGAAGATCCCTGGGCCGCGCCTCCCGAGGAGCCCTACACCTTGACGCGGGTGACCACCACTGAGCCCATGGAGTTAACGGTGAGCTTTATTGCGGGAGTGCCGACCGCGCTCGATGGCGTGAAGATGGCACTCGCCGAACTGATCGCGACGCTGAACGCGCGCGCCGGGTCGACTGGTTTTGGGCGACTCGACATGGTCGAGAACCGTCGCGTGGGCATCAAAAGTCGTGAAGTGTACGAATGTCCCGGGGCGCTCGCGCTCATTATCGCGCACGCTGATCTCGAGGACTTAGTTCTCGAGCGCGACGTGCACCACGAGAAAGCGCGGCTGGAGAGCCGCTGGGCCGAACTCGTGTACGACGGCATGTGGTTCTCGCCGCTCAAGGAGGCTTTGGACTCCTTTATGGTGGACACCCAACGTCACGTCACCGGTGACGTCCGGCTTCGCTTTAACGCGCCGGGGCTTCTTCGCGTGGTGGGTCGGCGCAGTCCTAAGGCGCTCTACGACTACGGACT
>PLBM01000022.1:0-131 GCA_003134515.1 Acidimicrobiaceae bacterium
GTCCAGGTGAAGACCCCCGAGAAAGAGGGTTACTCGGCGGTGCAGGTCACGTGGGGCACCCGGCGCGCCTCAACGTTGTCCAAGCCCGAACTGGGCCACTTCGAAAAAGCCGGCGTCGCGCCGGGCAAGAA
>PLBM01000022.1:199-7015 GCA_003134515.1 Acidimicrobiaceae bacterium
AACCACAAGCACCACCGCGCGCCGGGATCGATCGGCGCCTGCGCCACGCCCGGGCGCGTCTTTCGCGGCACCAAGATGGCCGGGCGCATGGGTGGCTCGCAGGTCACCACCACGAACTTAGAGATCATCTCGGTGGACGTCGAGCGCCACTTGGTCCTCGTCAAGGGCGCCGTGCCCGGTCCGCGCGGCGGCGTCGTGGTACTGCGCACGTCGGTGAAGAATCCGATGAAGGCCGGAGGTCAGCGATGAGTGAAGTCTCTACCCTTCGCGGTCCGGTGAAAAAGGAGCGACCGGCCTTGGCCGAGCGATCGATCAAGCGTCGATCGCTCAGCGGCGCCGAACTCGGCTCAGTCCAGCTCGAGCCCACGTTCTTTGGCGTGACGCCCCACATGGCCGTACTGCACCAAGTCATAAAGGCCCAGCTCGCCGCCAAGCGCTCGGGCACCCAGTCCACCAAGACCCGCAAAGAGGTCCGCGGTGGTGGGCGCAAACCGTTCAACCAAAAGGGCACCGGTGGCGCACGCCAGGGCACGATCCGCGCGCCGCAGTTTCCCGGCGGCGGCATTGCCCTGGGACCCAAGCCGCGCAGCTACGAGCAAAAGACCCCCAAGAAGATGATTCGCTTGGCGCTCTACTCGGCGCTGTCGGACCGCGCCGCTCTAGAGCGCGTGGCGCTCGTCGACAGTTTTGACGCGTGGCGCGAGCCAAGGACCAAAGACGCCATCGTCGCGTTGGACGCCCTCGGGCTCGAGGGCAAGATTCTGGTGGTGCTCGGGCGCGACGACGAGAACGCGTTTCGTTCGTTTCGCAACCTCATGAACGTGAAGACCCTCGACGCGGGCGAACTGAACGCGTACGACGTGCTCGACTGCGACTGGGTGCTCTTCACCGACGCCACGCTGCCCACCAAGGAGCCCGACTGATGCGCGACGCCATGAGTATCCTGATCCGCCCGGTCGTCTCGGAGAAGACCTACGCCTCGATGGAGGCGGGCACCTACGTGTTCATCGTCGATCCCCGCGCGACCAAGATCGACGTACGCAACGCCGTCGAGCAGGCCTTTAACGTCAAGGTCACCAACGTCAACACCCTCATTCGCAAGGGCAAGCACACGCGCAATCGCCGCACCGGGGTCACCGGCGCCAAGCCCAACACCAAGCGAGCCATCGTCACCTTGAAACCGGGCGACAAGATCAACCTCTTCGAGAACTAAGGACACCATGGCCCTACGTCACCGCAAACCCACCAGTCCCGGTCGCCGCTTTCAGAGCGTGGCGGACTTCGCGGAGTTGACGACGTCCACGCCCGAAAAGTCGCTGCTCGCGCCCAAGCCCAAGACCGGCGGACGCAACAGTTACGGGCGAAAGACCTCGCGTCACCGCGGTGGCGGCCACAAGCAGCAGTACCGCGTCGTGGACTTCAAGCGCGACAAGGATCAGGTGCCGGCCAAAGTCGCCACCATCGAATACGACCCCAACCGCACGTGCCGCATCGCCTTGTTGCACTACGCCGACGGGGAGAAGCGCTACATCCTCGCGCCGAACGGGCTCAATGTCGGGGACTACGTCGAGTCCGGCCCCAAGGCCGACATCCGTACCGGCAACTCGTTGCCGATGCGTTTCATCCCGACCGGTTCCACCGTGCACAACGTCGAGCTGCGCCCCGGCGGCGGGGGCAAGATGGCGCGTAGCGCCGGGATGAGCGTGCAGCTCGTCGCGAAGGACGGCGGCTACGCCACGCTGCGTCTGCCCTCGACCGAGATGCGCCGCGTGCCCATTGACTGTCGCGCGACGCTCGGCATTGTCGGCAACTCCGAGCACGAATTGATCAAGGTCGGTAAGGCCGGACGCAACCGCTGGAAGGGGATCCGTCCCCAGACCCGTGGCGTGGCGATGAACCCAGTCGACCACCCGCTCGGCGGGGGCGAAGGCAAGACCTCGGGAGGCCGTCATCCGGTCTCGCCGTGGGGCCAACCCGAGGGCCGTACGCGTTTGCCCAAAACGTCCGACGCGCTCATTATTCGTCGCCGCCGCGGACGCGGCGCGCGGAGATAGGTAGACCATGTCACGAAGTCTGAAAAAGGGTCCCTTCATCGACACCCACCTCTTGAAGAAGGTGGACGCGATGAACGCGGCCAACGAGAAGAAGGTCATCAAGACCTGGAGCCGTCGCTCGACGGTCATCCCCGACATGGTCGGACACACGTTCGCCGTGCACGATGGGCGCCGTCACGTGCCGGTGTTCGTGAACGAGTCGATGGTCGGGCACAAACTCGGCGAATTCGCGCCCACGCGCACCTTTCGCTTCCACGCGGGCCAAGAAAAGACGGGTCGGCGCTAATGACCGGTCCCAAGACCAACGAACGGCCCGGCACGCGCGCCATGGTGCGCGGTTTTCAGATGTCGGCGAGCAAGGCGCGCGTGGTGTTGAACCTGGTGCGCGGCGAAGACGTCAACACGGCCCGAGAGATCTTGGCCGGCACGACCCGCGAGGCGGCTGACGTGATCGCCAAGATCCTCGCCTCGGCCGTCGCCAATGCCGTCACCAACGACGGCCAGAACGTCGACGAACTGTACATCTCGGCGGCTTACGCCGACGAGGGCGTCACGATGAAGCGCTTCTCCCCGCGCGCTCGGGGCCGTGCCGGCAAGATCTTCAAGCGCTCGACGCACATCACGGTGATCGTCTCGCGCATGGACGAAGAACGTCTGGAACGTTTGCGCGGCGCGCGCACCGTTCAAGCGGCCGCGAGTCGCTCGCGCCGGGTCGCGTCGTCTCGACGTCGCGCCGACCAACAGGCCAGTTTCAACAAGCGCGAGGCCGCTCACGAGGCCCAGGCCGAGCTCGACGCGCAGGCCGACATCGACGCGCAGGCCGAACTTGAGGCGAGCGACGCGTCGCTCGAAGTCACTGAGAGCGACGCCGTCGTGAGTGACTGGACTCACAAAGCGGAGCCTGACGTGGTTGATGTGACCAACGTCGCCCCTGAGATCGAAGCGGCGCCCGCCGACGAGCACGAGGACACGGTGTCTGATGACACCACGGAGGAGACCAACTAATGGGTCAGAAGGTAAACCCCTACGGTTTCCGTCTCGGGATCACGACGGATTGGAAGTCGCGCTGGTTCAAAGAACGCGGTTACAAGGAACTCGTCATCGAGGACTGGAAGATTCGCGACTACCTCACCAAGCAGCTTGAGAGCGCCGCGGTGAGCCGCATCGAGATCGAACGCAACTCGGATCGCATCCGCGTGGACATTCACACGGCCCGCCCGGGCATCGTGATCGGTCGTCGCGGCGCCGAAGCCGAGCGACTGAAGAAGGACTTGGAGAAGATCACCGGTCAGAAGAACAAGATCTCATTGAACATCCAAGAGATCAAGCAACCCGAACTCGACGCCGCGTTGATCGCCCAGGGCATCTGTGACCAGTTGCTGCGCCGCGTGGCCTTTCGCCGCGCCATGAAGCGCGGCATCCAGACCGTCCAAAAGGCCGGCGCGCTCGGAGTGCGCATTCAGGCCTCGGGCCGCCTCGGTGGCGCAGAAATGTCACGTCGCGAGTCCTACCGCGAAGGCCGCGTGCCGCTGCACACGTTGCGCGCCGACATTGACTACGGCTTTCGCGAGGCGCGCACCTCGACGGGGCGCATCGGCGTGAAGGTGTGGATCTACAAGGGCGACATCTTGCCTTACCAATTGACCAACGACGAGAAGATCGTGCGCGAGGCCGCGATGGCGGCCGGTGACGCGATGCCCGTCGGATCGGGCTCGGCCGTGCCCAAGGGCGTCGTGCGCGCCGGGGGCGGACGGCGTCGCGTGGAGGCCGAGCCCGTGCTCGAAGAGCCCGTGATCGAAGAGATGCAGGGGAGCGTCTCGGACAAGATCGAGGACGCGTTAGTGGACCAGACCACGAACGAAATCTTGGACGAGATCGACGACGACAGCCCCGCCGACGGTCCGGTCGCGGACCTGTTGGCTTCGACGCCCGAGGTCGAAGCTCAACTCAGCGTGGAAGAAGAGATCGAGCGACGCACGGCGAGCGATCACACCGACACTCCTCACTTTCGCAAGGACGCGGAGTAGCCATGTTGATGCCCCGCAAGGTCAAGTACCGCAAGCAACAGCGCGGGCGCATGCCCGGCAACGCCAAGGGCGGGGTCGACCTCAACTTCGGGGACTTCGGCATTCAAGCCCTCGAACGGGGCTGGCTCACCGCTCGGCAAATCGAAGCGGCCCGTATCGCCATGACCCGTCACGTCAAGCGCGGCGGCAAGGTCTGGATTCGGGTGTTCCCCGACAAGCCCGTCACCCAAAAGCCCGCCGAGACCCGCATGGGGTCGGGTAAAGGCAACCCCGAGTTCTGGGTGGCCGTCGTGAAACCCGGTCGGATGCTCTTCGAACTCGGGGGCGTCGATGAGACGTTGGCTCGCGCCGCGATGGACCGCGCCATCCAAAAGCTGCCGATCAAGGCCAAGTTCGTCGTGCGCCCGGGTACGCACGGTACCCCGGAGGTGACCATCTAATGGCCAAGACCAAAGAACACGTCGCCGAGATGCGCCTGTTGGGTGACAGCGAACTGCTGAGCCGCCTGGCCGAGACGCGCCGCGAACTCTTTAACCTGCGGTTTCAACTCGCCACCGGTCAGCTCGACAGTTCCTCGCGGCTCGCTTCGGTGCGTAAAGACATCGCTCGGCTCTCCACGTTCCTTCGCGAACGCGAGATTGCGGCCGCCGAGGCCCTAACAGAAGGTGACCAGTCATGAGTGACGTAACCAGCGACGAAACCAACGACGTGACCAATGACGAAACCAGTGTCGAAACCAGTGTCGAAACCAACGACGTAACCCTCGACGAAACTCGCAGCAATCCCCGCAAGATTCGTGAAGGCGTGGTCATCTCGGACAAAATGCACTCGACGCTGGTCGTCGCAGTGCACGAGCGCGTCAGCCACGCGCGATACGGCAAGACCGTCCAGCGCACCAAGAAGCTCTATGTCCACGACGAGAAGAACGAAGCGAAGGTCGGCGACAAGGTCCGGGTGCAAGAGACCCGTCCACTGTCCAAGCTCAAGCGTTGGCGTCTCACCGAAATTGTGGAGCGTGCCCGATGATTCAACAAGAGTCCCGACTCAAGGTGGCCGACAACAGCGGTGCGAAGGAAGTGCTCTGCATCCGTGTGCTGGGTGGATCGCGTCGTCGCTACGCCTCGATCGGTGACGTCTTCATCGGCACAGTAAAGGATGCGATTCCGGGGGCGGCGGTGAAGAAGGGTGACGTCGTTCGCTGCGTCGTCGTGCGCACCGCCAAGGAGAAGCGCCGTCCCGACGGTTCCTACATTCGCTTCGACGAGAACGCCGCGGTATTGATTAACGAGCAGCTCCAGCCGCGCGGGACGCGCATCTTCGGACCCGTCGGACGTGAACTGCGTGACAAGAAGTTCATGCGCATAATTTCTCTCGCGCCGGAGGTGTTGTAATGAAAATCCATAAGGGTGACGACGTGGTGGTACTCGCTGGCAAGTTCCGCGGCGAGCGCGCCAACGTCGAAGAGGCGTTGCCCTCGGTCGACAAGGTGATCTTGGACGGACTCAACGTCGCCAAGCGCGCCACCAAGCAGACCGGGCGCACCATGCAAGCTGGCATCATCGACAAGTTGATGCCCCTCAGCGCGTCGAACGTTGCCGTGTGGTGCCCCAAGCACAAGGGCCCGGCGAGGATCGGCTTTCAGGTCGTGGACGACGTCAAGCGTCGAGTCTGTCGGATCTGTGGAGAGTTGCTATGACGACCACGACCCGTCCACGTCTCAAGGTTCGTTTCGACGAGGAGATCCGCCCGGCGCTGAAGGTCGAGTTGGGCCTGGACAACATCATGCAGGTACCCCGTCTCGAAAAGATCGTGCTCAACTCGGGCGTGGGACGCGCGACCCAAACGGCGTCGTTGCTCGAAGGGGCCCAGCGCGACCTCGAACTCATCACCGGGCAAAAGCCGGTCGTGACCCGTGCGAAAAAGTCGATCGCCAGCTTTAAGTTGCGCGAGGAACAGCCCATCGGCGTCAAGGTCACGCTTCGAGGCGACCGCGCCTGGGAGTTCTTCGATCGACTGATCAGCCTCGCCATTCCGCGTATTCGCGACTTTCGAGGTCTGTCGCCCAAGTCCTTTGACGGACACGGCAACTACACCTTTGGGGTGAACGACCAGTTGATTTTTCCCGAGATCGACTACGACAAGATCGACGCGCCTCGGGGCTTTGACATCACCATCGTCACCACGGCCACGACCGACGAGCAGGGGCGCGCGTTCTTGAGCGCCTACGGCTTTCCCTTCAAGCAGGAGAACAAATAAGCATGGCGAAAAAATCTCTTCGCATCAAGCAGAAGAAGACCCCCAAGTTCTCCACGCGCGCCTACACGCGCTGTGAGCGCTGCGGACGTCCCCGTTCGGTGTACCGCAAGTTCGGCCTCTGTCGAATCTGCCTGCGCATGATGGTTCACGCCGGTGAGATCCCCGGCGTCACGAAAGCTAGTTGGTAGGAGGACTGTTATGACAATGACCGACCCTATTGCCGACATGCTCACCCGGATCCGCAACGCCAACGCCGCCATGTTCGACAGCGTCAAGATGCCCAGTTCGAAGTTGAAGGAGAACCTGGCCCACGTGTTGAAAGAGGAGGGCTTCATCTCGGGTTACACCGTCACCAAGGTAGAGAACAAGCCCGGCGCCCAGCTCGAAATCAGCCTCAAGTACTCCGAGGACCGCAAGAAGACCATCATCGGTATCAAGCGGGTCTCCAAGCCCGGTCTGCGCATCTACAAGAAGTCCGA
>PLBM01000115.1 GCA_003134515.1 Acidimicrobiaceae bacterium
CGAGGTGGTCCATCTCGTGTTGGAGGATGCGGCCCTCGTACTCGTCGGTCTGCACGTCGATCTCGTTTCCGTCGAGGTCGAAGCCCACGAGGTGGACCGCGTTGGCTCGAGTGATTTCCCAACTGAGTCCGGGCACCGAGAGGCAGCCCTCTTCGTACGTCCACTCGCCGTCGGTCTCGAGAATCTTGGGGTTCACGACGACGTGGGGGCCTTCACCCTGGTCGTAGACGAAGAGGCGTTTTTGGACGCCGACCTGATTGGCGGCCAGCCCCACGCCCGGCGCCTCGTTCATCGTCTCGATCATCGTCTGGGCGAGCGCCGCGATGCGACCGTCGATGTTCTCGATCTCGGTCGTCACCTGGGTCAGGACCGGGTCGCCGTAGATGCGAATAGGAAGCGTCGTCACTCCCCCACGTTATCGCTGGCGCCGCCGGAAACCCTTTCGCGTGCCGGCCTCAGCACGCCTACTGCACCGCGACGCGCACCTTGGCGAGCGGCCGCGCGGCGGCGCGCAGCGCGGCGGTCAACGTCGCCACGTCGCGCGTGCGCACGATGAAGCCGGTCGACGACGGACGGATGGTAACTCGGTACTCGCGCAGGCCCTCGACGAATGCCTCGGCGCCCTCCCCCGAGATCTCGGCTTCGGCGCCGTAGGGTGCGAGTTCGAGCACTCGCGCCGTTTTCACGTCCTCGTCGATGATCTCATCGAAGTTCGCTCGTACGAGAGCGTCCACGACCGGGTCGTCACTCCGGCGGGTCTGCAGTACGACCGCACCGGGTCCTTCGCGACGCGGTCCCACGAGCCGACCGGCTTTGCCCACGGCGGTGATCGCACTGTGACGCGCCGACGCGCGCGGTGCCAATAGATACTGATCGAAGTCGGCGAAGATGACGACACCGCACCGTCGAACTCGTTGCCACACGGCTTCGGTTCCGACGACGACTCGCTCATGGGCCGCGTCGAGTGGTGTGGTGGCCGTCACCTCGCTGACCCTCTGAGCGAGCTGCGCCGCGACGTCGCGCGACAACGTCGTCACGCCGATACGAACGCGTTTCAGATTCGTCGCTCCGCACGTTCGACAGAAGTTGGCCCGGGGCTCGTGGCGCTCACCACACGCCAAGAGGCCGTCACTCTCTTCTTCGGCCTGACCGCACACCCCACAACGGGCGAGCTCGCCACACTTGGCGCACGCGAAGAGACGACCATCGCCGAGGCGCTGCAAGACGACGACGACGGCCACCGGATCGTCGCCCTCGAGAGCTCGTCGCGCGGCCGCGAGCGCCTCGCGAGCGAGGACGCCGTCGTGCGGGTCGCTCAATCGTCGATCGACGATGGTGACCCGCGGCCAGCCACCCGTCACGTCACCCCACGAGCGATAGGCGTCGTCGTTCAACAAAGACGGCGACGGCACGCTCGACGTACACCACAACGGCGCCGCGTCGCGACGACATCTCTCGCGCAGCATGGTCACGGCGTCCCAGGTCGGCGCCCCCGCGTTGCGATAGGCCTCGTCGTCGGCGTCGATAATGACGGCGCCCCTGACCCGGGGCACCGGCGCGAGCGCCGTGCCCCGGGCGCCGACGACGACGGGCCAGCCGGCGCGCATTCGGTCCCACTGGTCCTCCCCGGAGGCGACGTCGCACCCACGCTGTTCCAAACGACCCCGCAGTCGACCGGCCCACGACTCGGTCGGCACGAGGACCAACAGCGAGCCCTCTTTCTCCCGGGTCGCTTCGTAGGCGGCGAGAATCAATCCCAGGGGGTCGGTCGTCGGAGCGACCTCGAGCACCCCCGGCTCTACCTCGTTGACGCCCACCATTACGGCGCTGGCTAGGGCCTTCGCCTCGGGGGCCAAGGGCAGTTCGGTGATGAGACGTTTCGGGGACGTCGAGGCGAGGAGGCGACTCACCGGGCTGTACCAACGCTCACTGGCCCACTGCAGGAGGTCCAACATTGATGCGGGCGGACCAAAGCCGAGCCATTTCTTTATCGTCTTCAGGTCCACAGAGGCCACGGCCTCGTCGATTACCCACCCCCGCACCGAACGGTGGTGAAAGTCCACGCGCACCCGATCGCCCGCCCCGACCTGTCCCATTGCGTCATTTAGCGCGTAGTCGAAGGGCCGGTCGACCGCGGCGACCTCGGTGATGATGCGAACCGCGCGCGCGGCCACTAGCTGAGCGACAGTTCCCGGCGCAGATCGTCGAGTCGAGGGGTCAACTCCCAGGTAAATCCCTGGTCACTTCGCCCGAAGTGACCGTACGCCGCGGTTCGCTGGTACATCGGGCGACGGAGGTCGAGGTCTCGAATGATGGCCGCGGGGCGAAGGTCGAAGAGAGCGTCGACGGCCTTGGCGATCTTGGCGCGATCGACCCGCTCGGTGCCAAAGGTCTCCACTAAGACCGACACGGGTCGCGCCACACCAATGGCGTAGGCGACTTGAAGCTCGCAACGTTCCGCGGCGCCCGACGCCACGACGTGCTTGGCNNCCGTACGTGTCGACGATGATCTTTCTTCCGGTAAGCCCCGCGTCGGCGTGGGGCCCACCGAGCACGAACTTGCCCGAGGGGTTCACGAAGACGCGCATCGAACTCGAGTCGAGGTCAGCGGGCAACATCGGGCGAATAACGTGTTCGATCACGTCGTGTTCGATGGTGGCGTGGTCGTAGCCGTCTTCGTGTTGGGTGGAGACGAGTACCGTGTCCACGGCGACGGGGTGACCGTCTTCGTAGGCGATGGTGACCTGAGTCTTGCCGTCGGGTCGAAAGTAGGGCACCTGACCCGAACGGCGCACCTGCGCGAGGCGCATCGACAACCGATGCGCGAGCCAGATCGGTAGGGGCATCAAGTCCTCGTTGTCACTACAGGCGTAGCCGAACATCATCCCTTGGTCGCCAGCGCCCAAGGCGTTGAGTTCGTCCTCACCGCCTGAGCCGCTTCGCCTTTCGAGGGCCACGTCGACGCCGCCGGCGATGTCGGGGCTCTGTTTGTCCAGCGAGACCAGCACCGCACAGTTCTTTCCGTCGAAGCCCTTCGCGCCGTCGTCGTAACCGATGTCCAAGATCGTGCGTCGCGCCGTCGCGGTGATGTCGACGACAGCGCTGGTGGTGATCTCACCGGCCACCACGCACAGTCCCGTCGTCAGGAGCGTCTCACAGGCCACGCGCGCCAGGGGATCTTGCGTGAGAATGGCGTCGAGCACGCTGTCCGAAACCTGATCGGCGATCTTGTCCGGATGCCCTTCGGTCACCGACTCAGATGTGAACAGGGTGCGGTCGCTCATGGGGCTCGGGGAGGTAACAATGCTGCCACCCTAGCCAAGATCTCCCACGAAATGGCTTCTTTCGAGCGAAGGGACACTCGCTCAGGCTCGGACGCGGGCTCGAGCAAGATGACTTCGTTCGTCGAATGCTCAAAGCCGACACCCGGCGCCGAGACGTCGTTGACGACCAACAGGTCGACGCCCTTTTCGCGCAGTTTCAATTGCCCGTTCTCTACGACGTTGTCGGTCTCCGCCGCGAAGCCCACGATGATCTGGCCCTTGGGACGATGGGCCACCAGATCGGCCAGCACGTCCGGCGACAATTCCAAGTGCAGTTCGGGGGGCCCCTCACGCTTTTTCAACTTCTCGCCGGCCGCCTTGAGCGTAAAGTCCGCCACGGCGGCGGCCATGATCACGCAGTCGTTCATAGGAGATCGTTTCAACATTGCATCGTGCAGTTCAACCGCACTCTCCACCGCCACGACCTCGATGGCGTTGACGGTGTCGATACTCAGCGCCAAACTCACCGTGGACACCAAAGTCACGCGAGCGCCCATTCGGCAGGCCACTTCGGCCAAGGCGTACCCCTGTCGGCCCGAGGAGCGATTGGACAGTACGCGCACCGGGTCGATGGCTTCACGCGTCCCGCCAGCGCTGATGAGCACCCGCACCCCCGTCAACGCTCCGCGATAGCCCTTCACGATCTTGTCGACGAGTTCGGCGATCCGGGCCGGTTCGACGAGCCGGCCCGTCCCCTCGTCGCCGCCGGCCAGGTGTCCTGCTTCGGGCTCGAGGACCAGCACGCCGCGCCGGCGCAGCGTCGCGAGGTTTTCTTGGACTGACGGCTGTTCCCACATTTCAGTGTGCATCGCCGGGCACAAGAGCACTGGCGCGCGCGTCGCGAGCAGTGTGGCCGTCAAGAGATCGTCGGCTAAACCCATGGCGTAACGCGCGATGAGGTGCGCTGTCGCGGGCGCCACGACGACGAGTGCGCAGTGGGCGCCTAAATACGTGTGAGGAATTGGTGTCGTGGGATCACCAAAGAGACTGGTGCGCGCCGGCTCGCTGGCCAACGCCGAGAACGTGACCGCGCCGACAAAGCGGGTGGCGTCGGGCGTGAGCACCGGCGCGACGTGATAGCCCTTGTCGCGCAACAGACGCAGCAGTTCGACGGACTTGTAGGCGGCGATCCCGCCGGCGACGCCTAGAACAATGCGAGGGGCCGACGGATTAGGCGTCGCGGAGGGCATCGGTGAAAGCGTCCAGGTCACTGTTGGCGTCCTGGCGAGCCTGCTCCACGGCCTCGGCCTGGAGTCGCTCGTTCTCCAACTCTTCGCTGGTCGGGCGGTGAAACAGCAACTTGCCCTCGTAGAGCTCTTCCATGGCGAGCGAGAGCGACTTGTTCGATAGCGACGTGACCTGGGGAGGAATCAGGGCACCGTGGCCCGAGCCCAGGCCGTTGTAGTACTCATTGATTTCGCGGGCTCGAATGGCCGTCACCGCGACCAGGGTGAATTTGGATTCGCCCACCTTTTCGAGCAAGTTCTCAATGGGCGGATCGACGAGGGTGGGGCGTTCGGCCATAACAGTTAGTCCTTTGACGAGGGGTTCCGCCGCAACTGGCGCAGTTCTTCCAGTATAGAGAGAATCTGTGCACTCGCTCGCTCCAGGTCGTCGTTCACGATGACGTGAGAGGCCAGTTGGTGACCTTTTTCGAGCTCCGCGGGAGCACTGGACAGGCGATCGGCGACGTGCTCGTCGTCGTCGCCTCGAAGACGAAGACGCGCTTCGAGGCGCTCCATCGAGGGGGGCAAGATCAAAAAGACCACCGCGTCAGGGCGACGCGCTCGAACCTGCTCGGCCCCTTGCACTTCAATCTCCAACAGCACGTCTGCGTGCGCGGGTCCATCGGGCATCGGCGTGCCGTAGAGATTGCCGTGAAACTCCGCCCACTCGAGAAACCGTCCTTCGTTAATCGCGTCTTCAAACCTCGCGCGGTCCACAAAGTGATACTCGTCCCCGCGTTCGCCGGGACGTTGTTCACGGGTGGTCCAACTACGGCTGAGCCACAGTTCATCGTCGGCCTCGACGAGACGCCGCGCCAAGGTCCCCTTGCCCACTCCCCCGGGACCAATCAACACGACCGTCAGTGGATCAGCGGACAAGAGCTCGAAACAGTTCGGCGCGCTGCTTNNGCGCTGATCAAGTCATACGCGCGCATTTGCGCCACGCACTCTTCACGCCCCGCCAAAGTGAAAAGTTCGTCGAGCGACAACTCGCCGGACTTCACGAGCCGCTTCACTTCCGCGCGGCGGCGGCGATTCGCAACCGCCAAACGCGACGCTTCGACGCGCTGTTCCTGCGACAGTGTTGGCGGAGTCGGTGTCACGAGGTCAGACTACTCCGCTCGCGTCGCGTTGGCTAGAGAGCAGTTCTCAGCTCGTCACGCCATCGACGAGCCGCGTCGCGAAGGCCACGCCGATCGGGGCCCGCGCGCAAAATTGCCCGCGACACGCTTACCAAAACCGTCCCCTCGGCGCATCGTTCAAAGAGTCGCGCGACGTCCTTCGCGTCGGCGCCCTGGGCGCCGACGCCCGGGACCAAATAGGGACCGGACAGCGTCGCCAGATCGAAGTCGGGTGGCTCCCGCGTGGCACCAAAGACGACACCCAGTGACCCGAGTCCCTCGTCGCGCTGGTTCAGTTCAGCAACTCGACGAAGCACCATATCTTCCACGCGCACGTTCTCGATTCCGCGCACGCCTTGAAGGCTGCGACCCTCCTGGTTCGACGTCGCCGCCAGGACGAACACCCCGCGGCCGCTCGCCGATGCCGCTTCAAAAAGTGGTGCTAGGGCGTCCACGCCGAGGTAGGGACTGGCGGTCACGGCGTCCACCGCGAGGGGTGAGCCGTCTCGCAACCACGCTTGGGCGTAGCCCTCGTTCGTCACGTTGAAGTCGCCGCGCTTGGCGTCGGCCACCACGAGCAACTCGGCGTCGTGCGCGTCGCGGATCAGTCGCTCCAAGACGGCGTATCCGGCCGAGCCGAAACGTTCGAAAAATGCGACCTGCGGTTTGATGACGGCGACCACGCCAGTGACCGCCTCCAGCACCGCGAGCGAGAAGAACTCGAGTCCCTCCACACTGTCCGAGCGATCCCACGAAGCGAGCAGCGCTGCGCTCGGGTCCACGCCCACACAGAGCGGACCCTGCTCGACGAGACGCACTTGCAGTCGACTACCAAAAGTTTCAGTCATGCGCTGCCCCTATGAGTTCATCGACGGTGCTCACCCGATGTCGAGCCATCCACTCGCTCAACTCTCGCTGCACGATCCAGGGCGCGCGGGGATTGGCGAAGGTCGCGCTACCCACTTCGAGCGCGTTCGCTCCGGCCATCAACATCGCCACCGCGTCCTCTCCTCGACATACACCGCCGACACCCACTATCGGCGTCGCGGGAAAAGCTTCGTGACATTCGTAGACGGCGCGCAACGCGACCGGCAGAATACCGGGCCCACTGACTCCCCCACCGCCAGCGCCCAGCGTGAGACGGCGCGTTTCCACGTCGACGCTCAGACCGAGGATGGTATTGACGAGGACGAGTGCTTGGGCGCCCGCGCTGATTGCCGCGTCGGCGACCTCGAGCAATTGGGGCGTGTTGGGACTGAGTTTCACCCACAGTGGCACCCCGGCCACCCGCGTGGCCGCGATGATCTCGCCAGTGGCGACCGGCGAGTGAGCGAAAATCTCTCGTCCTTTTTCCAAGTTAGGACAGCTGGCGTTTACTTCCAGCGCCACGATCTCCGCGCCACGCATTGCGTCGGCGGCCCGCGAAAATTCCTCCACCGATCGTCCCCAAATAGAACTGACCACGGTCGCGCCGCGGCGCAGCAGTGCGGGTAAGTCGCCCGCACGCCACGCCGCCACGCCTGGACCGGCGAGGCCCACCGAATTCAAAAGATGTTCGCCCGAAGCGGCCACGCGCGGCGCCGAGTTACCCTCCCACGCAAAGATCGCCAATGACTTAGTCACCACCGCGCCCAGCTCGTCGAGGTTGCCGTATCCGGCGAGCTCGTCGCCGTGTCCCGCCGTACCCGAGGCGGTCATGACCGGGGACCGCAATGCCACGCCTCCGACGTTGGACGAGAGGTCCGTCACGCGTGTAACTCCTGGAGCGAGCGTACACGCCAACCCTGGGCGCGTGTGTCGGCAATCCCTTTCGCCGCGGCGAAACCGGCGCTCAACGTCGTGACACAGGCGACGCCGTGGCCGACACAGGCCGTGCGAATAGCGGCGCCGTCGGATCGAGCACTCGAACCCGAGGGAGTGTTCACGACCATCTGCACGTGGCCCGAGGTGATCAACTTCACGGCGTCAACGGCCAGATCTCCTAGTCCGACCTTGCCGACCAATGTGTCGACCTGGACGTCGTGTGAACGAAGAAAACCCGCCGTGCCCACGGTTGCCGCCAGGCGAAAGCCCAATCGCGCGAGCTCGCGCGCCAGTTCGAGTCCGGCCACCTTGTCGCGATCGGCCAGCGAGAAAAAAACCTGTCCGGTATCGGGCAGACGGGTCCCGGCGGCGAGCTGGGACTTGGCAAAGGCAATGCCGAAGCTCTCGCCGATGCCCATGACCTCGCCGGTCGAGCGCATCTCGGGTCCCAGCACCGTGTCCACGCCCGGAAAGCGGTTAAAGGGCAGGACCGCTTCTTTCACACTGACGAACGAGGGCACGGGCGTACTCGCGGGCACCACGCCCGCGGCGCGCATCGTGGCGAGGGATTGGCCCATCATGACGCGCACCGCGACTTGGGCCAAGGCCACGCCCGTGGCCTTAGCGACGAAAGGCACGGTTCGACTCGCGCGAGGGTTCGCCTCGAGCACGTAGACCTCGTCGTCTTTGACCGCGTACTGCACGTTGATGAGCCCCACGACGCCTAGCGCGTGAGCGATCTTCTCGGTGTGCGCGTGCAAGGTCGCAAGGACCTCATCACTAATGGTCTGGGGCGGCAGCGTGCACGCCGAGTCGCCAGAATGCACCCCGGCCTCTTCGACGTGTTCCATCACGCCCGCCACGTAGACCTCGCCCTGCCCATCACGAACGGCGTCGACGTCGACTTCGATGGCGTCTTCGAGAAAGCTGTCGAGCAGGATCGGTCGGCTTTGCGACACGCCGCCCTCGCGGGCGAGGGATCCGTGCGCACTGGTGAGATCGCGCATCACGCGCTCGAGCGACGCGTCGTCGTAGACGATCTCCATCGCTCGTCCCCCGAGGACATAGCTCGGGCGAACCAGGACCGGATAACCCACGCGCGAAGCAATGGCCCGAGCCTCGGAGAGCGAGAGCGCCACGTCACCGGGAGGCTGGCGAAGGCCCAGGGAGTTACACATGGCCGACCACCGCTGACGATCTTCGGCCACGTCGATCGAACTGACGGGCGTACCGAGCACGAGCGAGGGATCAAGCGTGTGCGAGAGCTTGAGAGGCGTCTGTCCACCCATCGACACGATGACACCGAGCAATTTGGCACCCTCGACGCAGGCCGCCTGCTCCGCGGCGATGACTTCAGCCACGTCCTCGGAAGTCAGGGGCTCGAAGTAGAGGCGATCCGACGTGGAGTAGTCGGTAGAAACCGTTTCGGGGTTGCAATTCACCATGACCGTTTCATAGCCCATGTCGCGCAACGCCAGCGATGCGTGCACGCAGCAGTAGTCGAATTCAATGCCTTGACCAATGCGGTTCGGTCCCGAACCGAGGACAATGACGCGGTCGCGCGACGACACCTTGACCTCGCTGGTGTCCTCGTAGGTGCTGTAGTGATAGGGCGTTGACGCGTCAAACTCCGCGGCGCAGGTATCAACGGTCTTAAATGTAGTGACGACCCCCATGGCTCGGCGTAGTTCGGCCACGTGGTCGCTCGTGCTCTGGGCGAAGTGGGCAATCTGCGCATCGGAGAATCCCCACTGCTTGTAGCGGCGCCACCCTCTCGCGTCGAGGGCGGCAAGGTCGATGCCGCCGCGGAGCTCGCGTTCACGTTCCACGATGTCGGCGAGCTGACTGATGAACCATTGGTCGATTCGCGTGCGCGCGGCGACTTCCTCGACCGAAGCCCCCCGCCAAAGCACTTCGCGCAAAGCGAAGAGCCGCTCGGGGGTGGGCACGACGCAGCGCTCCCAGAGCGCGTCCAGCTCGAGGGAGGCAAACTCCGAGTCTTCGCCCACCGCAAATCCGACGCGTCCCTGTTCAAGGGAGCGCACCGCCTTTTGCAGCGACTCGGCAAAGTTGCGACCGATGGCCATAACCTCGCCGACCGACTGCATACGCGTGCCGAGTTGGGGCGAGGAGCCCGGCAACTTTTCGAAGGCCCAACGAGGAATTTTGGTGACCACGTAGTCGATCACCGGTTCGAAGCTGGCGGGCGTGACCTGGGTGATGTCGTTTTGAATCTCGTTCAGGGTGTAACCCACCGCCAGTCGTGCGGCGATCTTCGCGATGGGAAAGCCGGTGGCCTTGGACGCCAACGCACTAGAGCGGGAAACTCGAGGATTCATCTCAATGACCAGACGCTCGCCGGTGTCGGGATTCACGGCGAACTGTACGTTGGATCCGCCAGTTTCTACCCCGACGCGACGCAGCACCCGAAAGGCGTCGTCGCGCATCGCTTGGTACTCGACGTCTGACAGCGTTTGCTGGGGAGCGACGGTAATCGAGTCACCAGTGTGCACGCCCATTGGATCAAGGTTCTCGATACTGCAAATCACGACACAGTTATCGGCATGGTCGCGCATGACCTCAAGTTCGAACTCTTTCCAACCCGCGATAGAGCGCTCAACCAGGATCTCGCCGATCGGTGAGGCGGCGATTCCCTCGCCTGCCAGTCGCACCAACTCGTCGTCGCTCGTCGCGATGCCGGTGCCGGCGCCGCCCAAGATGAAGCTCGGGCGTATCATGATCGGCCAGCCAATCAACTTGGCGATCGAGAGGGCATCTTCGATCGATCGAGCGAAGCCCGACTCCGGCACGGCAAGACCGATCTCGGTCATGGCCTCTTTGAAACGCTCGCGGTCCTCGGCCGTCGCGATGGCGTCGGGCCTGGCACCGATGACTTCGACGCCCAGGCGTTCCAACTCACCACGGCGCACCAGTTCCATCGTCAAGTTCAACGCCGTCTGACCGCCGAGCGTGGGCAACAGCGCGTCAGGACGCTCTCGCTCGATGATGTCCACCAGGACGTCCGCGTCAAGGGGCTCGATGTACGTCACGTCGGCCGTCACGGGGTCGGTCATGATCGTGGCGGGATTGGAGTTCACGAGCACGACGCGGTAGCCCTCGCTGCGCAACACCTGGCAGGCCTGCGTCCCCGAATAGTCGAACTCGCACGCCTGGCCAATCACGATGGGGCCCGAACCGATGACCATGATCGAAGTGAGGTCGTCGCGACGCGGCATCAGTAAAGCTCCAGTTCGTTCGTTCGCAGGAGCGAGTCGAATCGATCAAAGAGATAGCGAGCGTCGTGAGGACCGGGTCCCGCTTCGGGGTGATACTGCACTGAGAAGCAGCGCTCCTTAGCGTCGTAGATTCCCTCGATGACCCCATCGTTCAAGTTGACGTGACTCACGATCGCGGTCGTCAACGATCCTGGGTTCACGGCGTAGTTATGGTTCTGCGACGTAATTTCTATCTTGCCGGTGGCGAGGTCCTGCACCGGATGGTTACTGCCGTGATGACCGAAGGGCAACTTGAAAGTGGATCCACCGAGTGCGTCCGCCAAAAGTTGATGGCCGAGGCAGATGCCAAATATTGGCACCGTGCCCAGTAGTTCCTCCAACACGCCGACCTGCGCGCCGAGCGCCGCGGGATCGCCCGGGCCATTCGAGNNTCGAGAGAAAGACGCCGTCGGGTTGAAGGGCGCGAACCTCGTTGGCACTCACGCTCGCCGGCACGACGGTCAGACGAAAACGACGCGCGAGCTCGCGCACCATCGTCGTCTTAATTCCGTAATCGAGCGCCACGACGTGAAGGTCGCCGTGGCCTCGGGTGTAGGCGTCGCTCGTCGTCACCGTCGAAACGTAGTCAGCGCCGTCGGTTCCCTTCGCCTCGCGCGCGGCGAGCGTGACGTGCTCGAGGGGGGCCGAGCCAAAGGCGCCCGCCAATGCGCCGTGGGCGCGCAAGTGTCGGGTCAGTCGGCGCGTGTCCACCCCCACGATCGCCGGCACGCCATGTTGGCGAAGGAACCCCTCGAGGGGACCCACGCTACGCCAACTCGAGGGAACGTCAATGAGGTCGCGCACCACGACGCCTTCGCACCACGGGCGAATGGCCTCTTCGTCGAGCGGCGTCACGCCGTAGTTGCCGATATGAGGATATGTAAAGGAGATGATCTGACCGGCGTAACTCGGATCAGTGATGATCTCTTGATAGCCGCTGAGCGCGGTGTTAAACACGAACTCGCCCGAGGTGACGCCCGACGCGGGAAGGTGCCCTGCGGCGTACCCCTCGAACGTCGCGCCGTCACTGAGGACCAGGTGAGCCGGTAGGCGACTCACACCAGTCCCCCGTCGTTGACGACCAATTCGCCCTTGGCGATTAAAACGCGTACTTTGCCCAGCATCGCGCGCCCGTCGTAGGGGGTATTGGTGGCGCGACTCTGAAGTGTGTCGCGCCGCGCCGTCCAACGTGAACTGGGGTCGAAGATGACAACATTCGCGTCATCGCCCGCGCGCATAGCGCCGCCGTGGGCCCCGTGACAAGGGCGCGGGTCACCGGCACGCAACTGTGCCACGCGGGCCGGTCCTCGACTGAGGAGTGAAAAGAAAGTCGTCGGGTTCGCTGATCCAGCGCCCAGCGCCTCGTACGTCAGCGCCGCCGCGTGTTCGAGGCCCAGCATCCCCGGAGGCGCCTCGTCAAACGGCAGGTCCTTCAATTCGGGCGCGTGCGGGGCGTGATCAGTCGCGACGGCGTCAATCTGACCGGCGATCAACGCTAAGCGCAGTGCGTTCACCTCTTTCGCGCCGCGCAAGGGCGGGTGCACCTTAAAGAGCGGATCAAAGGTCGTCACCGACTCCTCGTCCAACGTGAAATGGTGGGGAGCGACTTCACAGGTAACCGGCAGACCTTCCAAGCGAGCGACGGTGACCATGGCCACCGAGCGTGCGGTCGAAAGATGCATAAAGTGCATCGGGCACCCGGTGAGGCGAACTAGTTCGAGGTCACGCAGCACCATCAACTCCTCGGCGAGCATGGGACGTCCGACGAGGCCGAGGCGACTGCTGACCACTCCTTCGTTCATCGACCCCCCCGCGGCCAACTGCTCGTCCTCGCAGTGTTGAGCCAGGCGCACGCCAAGAGGCTTGGCGTAGACGAGCGCACGCCGCATCAGAGAAGGGTCCTGCACCCCGATTCCATCGTCGGTAAAGATCCGTACGCCGAGCGCAGCCATCTCGGCCATCGGCGCGAGTAGCTCGCCGCGTCGTCCTTGGGTGATGGCGCCCGCGACGGCGATGTCGAGCGGCGTGCGCGCGCCACGGCCTAAGACGTACGAGACCAGCGCCGGATTGTCCAACGCCGGCTCGGTGTTGGGCATCGCGACAAGAGCGCTAAAGCCACCCAGCGCGCCAGCTCGGGCGCCGGACTCAATCGTCTCGGCTTCTTCGTGACCGGGTTCACGCAGATGAGTGTGCACGTCGACGAATCCCGGTCCCACCCAGCAACCCTCGGCGTCAAGCTCCAACGTTCCGCCGGGTGCTTGCACGTGAGCGNNCAAATAGAGCACGGCCATTCGAACAGGCACGCCGTTGGCGACTTGGCGGTCAATCACCGCACAGGGAAGATCGGCGACGCTCGAATCAATCTCCACACCTCGATTGATCGGACCGGGGTGCATGATGACCGTCTCGGGACGCAATCTCTGGGCCCGTTCGAGCGTGAGTCCGTACGTCGTCGTGAACTCACGCAACGTCGGCACAAACGAGCCCGACCCTCGCTCGCGCTGCAGGCGCAGAAGGCCCACGACGTCGGCCCACGCCAACGCATCGTCGAAGTCGCCGGCCAACGTCACGGGCCAGCTCTCAAGTTCTTCGGGTAGAAGAGTGCCGGGCGCGGCAACGCGGACCTCAGCTCCCAGAGCGACGTACGCGGCGACGTCACTGCGCGCCACGCG
>PLBM01000078.1 GCA_003134515.1 Acidimicrobiaceae bacterium
CCGATCACCGGGGCCGCGGGCAATGTGACGAAGGACACCGGCGACAAGCCGTAGTAGACGGCGTCCGCGTACGTTGCATCCATGTTGAACCAGTAGGTCGTACCCGCCGCGAGGCTGCTCGCCCCGTATGTCACGTTGACACCGGTGCCGGGAGCGGTGTTATTGGCGTTCCCACTGGCGGTACAAGTCCCAAAGGACGCCACGTTGGCCGAACTGGTCCCGTAGCAGAACTTAACGGCGCTTATCGAGCCAGTGGCGTAGGTGACGTTGCCATTAAGCGTGGCCGCGGCGGTAGTGATCGTGGTGGCCGAGAGTCCGGCGAACCCGGGTGGCGTGGCGGGCTTGAGCGCGATGGTCGTCGAGAGCCACGCGTCGGCCGTGTTGAGGAGGTTCCCCATCGTTGTCTTGTACGTAGGGGTTGCTCCAGCCGTCGCTTGGACGCTGGCGCCCGACGCGCCAGCGGTGCTCACCGCTGCGGTGGTGGTGTCGAAGTTGGCGTACCAGTTGCTGTTGGTCGTGGAACTATCTGAAGCCGAGAAGGCGCCCATCGAGGCACCGTGTTCGGCTAGGTCAAGCGTGACGATCTCGTCGCCGTTGACGGTCGTTGTTACCGACGGCGATATCGCCAACGGGGCCGCCGTGGTGCCGTCGATTGGACAACTACTTTGGCTGGTATTACCTGCCGCAGGAATCCTGGCGCCGGTGACGAGATCCGTATCGATGGGGGACGCCGGATTGACGCCCGAAAAAGCCATGATGCCGCCGCTGCCGTCGTTGGTCCCCGGCAGAGTCCACGTGTACGTCGCGTTGTAGGCGATGTTGTTGACGCCGGTGACCATGTAGAAGAGAAACTGTTCCATCGCGCCGCCAAGCGCCGTTCCGTTGTTGGTCGTGGTCGCGGTGTTGCCAGCGGTGCAGGTACTGGCGGCCACAGCCGGGGTGATCGCGGTCCACCCGCTTGGCGCGGCCATGGTGATAGTCGAATTCCCCTCGTACCCCACCTGGGCGATGAGCACGATGCCCGCCGGTAAGAAGCCAGAAACCAACCCGTCGCTCGGAACCGGCATGGTGAACGAAGCAATGCCGGCCACTGTGGCGGCTGAGCAGGCGTTCCCGATGACACTCCCAGCCGTGCTCTTGGTAAGGCTGCCGCAAGAGGCGCCCCCATCGATCAGCGCGATGGAGGGGTCGATGACGTACGGAGTCGGGAGACTCCGGTCGTTGAGGCGCAGCGTCAGCCACGTCTTTCCACGCTCGTGTTGGATTCCCCAGCGCAGGCCCGTTTCGGGTATGACGGTCCCGTCGCTCGCGTAAATCTTCACCGGCGCGACTTCGGCTTGAGCGATTCCGCCCGAGGCGGTGACGAAATCGACAGCGCCCGAGGCGAGGAGCCGCGGGCGCAACTTTGAGGAGATCTGCCAGCGCCACGTCTTTGGGCCCTGATGTTTGTCGACGGTCAAGAACTCTTCGGTGCTCTGGGCGCCAAAGACGACCGACGCTTGGCCGAAGCTCGTCGAGCGTGACGCACCATTGGCGAACGTCGACCAGGCTCCGTTCGAAAGTCCCGAGGGCGTCAGCCGGACGCTGGAAGTCCCGTTCGAGATCCCGAAGGACTGGTGGCTGATCGACTCGCTCGTGTTGGAGACTTGTTGAATGTGCCCGCTCGTGCGCGCGGCGGAATTCGCGACATCGTATCCGGAACGCACGAGCGGCGCGTTGGGATCCCGATGGCCGAGCTGAGCTCTGACGAGTGCAACCTGTGGGGTCGCGGGCTCGAAATGTCCGATAAGGGTACCGAGTGCGAACGCGAAGGCGAAACTGATCGGAAGGGCGAGTAGCGCGAGGCCGAAACAGAATAAGCGCCGGTTACCGTGGCGAGACGATAAGCGAACGGCGGGGCGCGAAGTACGACGACGCGAGCGCGCCGCGATGAGCGTCTTCATCGAATGTCCCCAAAGGGAGTCAAGTCGCCACGCGTCGAGGTCGCACTTGAGACGACCTCCATCCACACGTGACCTTGCAATCGGGACGGAGCCGTGAGGTTCCGTCCCTGCTTATTTTTTGACAACCACCCTCTATCAGCTGATACAGCACCCCTGACAATCTCTAGACGCAAAGGAAATCACCTAGAAACTGCAACCAATATTCTAAGATAAAAATCGAGAAATCACAACTGCGAGGGGCCAGAATCGAGTCTCAATTTGATGACAATTTTGGGACAATTACTGGTCTGTAGAGCAACATGCAATTATTGTCTGGTCTAGTGAATAAGGTTTATATAAGCGAACTGATTGCGGCAAGTCGTTTGGTCCCATACGACCAAGCGCTTTAGGATCCCCCAGAGACTCCAATTCCACAATCTGGGAAGACTGGCTGCACCCTTTGACCCAATTCGAGAAACGGCGACGAGTTGTCGCTAGGAGAGACAATCTCGACGTTCTGACTCCTTGAGCCACGCGTGCACGATGCCTCATTTCACGGCGCGCGCTCGGGTCGCAATACTCGCTTTGGCCAGATCCATCGCGCTGAAGTTCTGGACGTTACGCTCGCGTTTCCGTCATTTGTTATCTTACGTTGATGAACTCCATTCAATTCTCCGTCACCGCCATTGACTGTCCAGAGCCGCTCGAGCTCGCAAAGTTTTATTCGCAACTCTGTGGTCTCGAGATCGAGCCTCTCGGTGACTTTCTCCCCGAGGAGGTGACGTGGATTGAACTACTCAACGATGGTCACCCGACTATTGGGTTTCAAAAAGTCGCGTACACCGTTCCCCCCACGTGGCCCGAAGGTCCCCAGCCCCAACGTCTTCATCTCGACTTTCTCGTTGACGATCTCGAGGTCGGCGAAACCCGCGCGCTGGAGCTCGGGGCGACGAAGGCCGAGTTTCAGCCGGGCAGCAGTTTTCGGGTCTTTCTTGACCCCATTGGCCATCCATTTTGCCTAGTCAAAAGGGTTGAGACCGAAGGCCACTAGTCGTCGACGCGAGGTGGTCGTCGCTGAAACCTTTCGAGTGTGTTGCGTGCGACTTCAATGACGTGAAATGTCGAGGCACCTCTCCAAAAGTCATCAGGGCCAACGGGTAGACTGACACTTCGCGTCTCAGCGTTTCGGCTCTGAGAACACCGAGGACCTGTGGTGCAGCTCGGAGTGCACGCCGCCCTGTCAAGGCGGAGGTCGCGGGTTCAAATCCCGTCAGGTCCGCTCGACACCCGAAAGGGTGACGAGGAGGTCGAGTAGCTCAGTTGGTAGAGCGCGCGCCTGAAAAGCGTGAGGTCACCGGATCGACGCCGGTCTCGACCACCAGAACGGTCGCCCCACGGACTCCTCACGAGCTCTGTGGGGCGACCTTTTGTGNNTCGACGCCGGTCTCGACCACCATTTTCTTCAGCGAGAGTTCGCGTGGAGCACGTTCCTCGGGCTTTCGAAGGAATGAGGCCCGGAATCTCTCTCGACCAATGGGTGCCCACGACGTGGTGATCGAAATGTTCACCAAGGAAGTACGAACCATCACCTACCGCATCGTTGACACGGGTTGCTGTCGCGTTCGACGTCTTGACCATCACGGCGGCGAGGCCGAGGGTCAAACAGAGAGCTATACGCCAGGGTTGTTCGTCGAGTCACGCTGGATACCTGGGAAAGCCTACAGACCCATCGACGGCGACGAACTGACGGCGACGCGGCGTGCCCGCCTCGCCGTCACGTGCAACAATGCACGGGCCATGACAGTACACGATCTGCCACGAATAACGCCGAGCTTCGCCCCCCAACCCGAGGGCGTCGCCTGGCCCATCGAGCAGTGGCCCCGCGGCACTCACCCCCAACAAGCGAATCTCGACCTCGTGGTCGATCAAATATTCACGAACGACGAACTCGCCGCCACCAACGCGGTCGTCGTCATTCAAGGCGGCCGAGTCCTCGTCGAGCGTTACGCCGGCGAGCGAGAGTTCTTCGATCNNTCGTGGTCGATGGCGAAGTCGATGTTGCACATGATCATCGGCACGCTCGTAGACGAAGGACGACTCGACCCCGACCAACTCGCGCCGGTGCCCGAGTGGCGCGACCAAGACGATCCCCGTCATCAGATACGACTGCGCGACCTGCTGGCGATGCGCGACGGGCTGGGTTTTGTCGAAGTGTACGAAGTCGGCCAACCCAGCGACGTCATAGAAATGCTCTTTGGCCAGGGGAAAGAGGACACCGCCGCCTACACCGCGCGCGTAGCGCTCGCCCACGAGCCGGGCACTTTTTTTAACTACTCGAGCGGCACTTCGAACCTACTCAGTCGAATCGTTGCCGACGTCGTGGGTTACGCCGACACGTACCGCGACTACCTCGCGCGCCGACTCTTTTCACCGCTCGGCATGAAGAGCGCCGAGGCGACGTTTGACGACACTGGCGTGTGGGTTGCGTCGAGTTTCGTGCACGCGACAGCGCTTGACTTCGCCAAGTTCGGACTGCTTTACCTGCGCGGTGGCGAGTGGAACGGATCCCAGCTCGTCACTCGCGAGTGGGCCGCGACGGCGCAGACTCCCCTCAGCCTCGAAGAAGAGAGCGGTTCGTTCTACTCGTGGCAGTGGTGGGTGA
>PLBM01000055.1 GCA_003134515.1 Acidimicrobiaceae bacterium
GACCGCGCGCCTGACCGGGACCGCTCGCGCCCGCCGCTCCTTCACGCTCGCCCCTCTTGTCCTCGTCCTCGCCTAAGAGCGCTTCGGCGCTTTCCCAGGATCGAATGGAGAAGAAGACCTCGAAGGCGGTGTTAAAGACCGGAAGGTGATCGCCGTCTTTAACGAGTGTGGCGGCGAGCGTGGCGCGCACCAACGATCGGTTACCGAGATCGATCACTTCTACGGCACGCGCGGCGTCGACGTGTTCGCTNNGTCTGGTACTTCAACAAGATGTGCAGGGTCGCCGTGGCGTCTTCATCGCCGATTTCGTCTCGACCGAGCACGACGAGCGTGCGGGCCCAGTCCAATGTCTCCGAGACCGACGGCTTCTTCTTCAAGTCAATCGTGCGAAGGGAACGAACGACCTGGGCGATCTGTACGGCGAGCGCACTCGAGATACCCGGCACGCGCGACAAGATGATGTCACGCTCTCGCTCGACGCTCGGATAGCCCACGTAGAGATAGAGGCAGCGACGTTTCAACGCCTCGGAGAGCTCGCGCGTGTTGTTCGAAGTCAAAAAGACCATGGGGATCTGCTTGGCGCGCACGGTGCCGAGCTCGGGAATCGAGACTTGATACTCCGAGAGGATCTCGAGCATCAACGCCTCGGTCTCGAGTTCCACCCGGTCCACCTCGTCAATGAGCAACACGACCGGGTCGGTCGCGGTGATTGCTTCGAGCAGGGGACGCGTCAACATGAACTCCTCGGCGAAGATGTCCTCTTCGAGTTGGTGCCACTCTTCGGTACCGGTGCCCTCGGGCCGACCGGCTTGTATCCGCAGCAGTTGCTTACGGTAATTCCACTCGTAGAGCGCCTTGGACTCATCGAGTCCCTCATAGCACTGCAGCCGGATCAGCCGTGCGCCGATCGAATCGGCGACCGCCTTGGCGAGCGCGGTCTTACCGGTGCCGGCGGGCCCCTCGATGAGTACGGGCTTGGCGAGTCGATCGGCCAAGTAAGTGACCGACGCGATGGCCTCGTCACTCAAGTAATCGTTTTCGGCGAGGAGCTTTTGGACCTCGTCGGGCGAGTCAAAGCGCACCGGCGGCACGCTGGAGAGACCGAGTCGTTGGGCCAGCTCTTCCTTGGGGTCTAAGGCGCTCATCGAATCTGTCCCTCTCCTCGTACCACCCATTTCAAACACGTCAGTTCGCGTAGCCCCATCGGGCCGCGCGCGTGCAGTTTCTGCGTCGAGATACCGACCTCGGCGCCCAAACCTAACTCGCCGCCGTCAATGAAGCGGGTCGAGGCGTTGACGAGCACGGCGGCGGCGTCGACGCGGCGCACCCACGCCTCGGCGTGTTCGGCGTTCTCGGTCACGATCGCCTCGCTGTGACCGGTGCCGTAGGTGGCCACGTGCTCGATCGCCTCGTCGAGTGAGTTGACGACCTTGACGGCCAGGATCAAGTCTAGAAACTCTCGCGCGTAATCCTCGTCGCTCGCGAGGGTCGCCTCGGGCAAGAATTGCCGCGCGGCCCTGTCGACGCGCAGCTCGACTTCAGGCATGGCGAGCGCTAGCGCGGGCAAAAGAGACGGCGCGAGCGAGCGGTGGACCAGCACTGTCTCGGCCGCGTTACACACACCCGGGCGCGAGGTCTTCGCGTTCTTCACGATCGCGAGCGCCTGGGTGAGATCGGCCGTTTCGTCGACGAAGATATGACAGTTGCCGTCCCCGTCGAGCACGTAGGGTACCCGCGCGTGTTCGCGCATCGCCGCGATCAAGCTCGGTCCGCCCCGTGGAATGAGACAGTCCAGGACGTCGGTGAGTTGCATGAACGCTTTCGCCGTCTCGTGCGAGGGATCCTCGACCAACGACACGCTTTCAGGCGCCAAGCCCTCTTTTTCCAGCGCCTCGTGCCACAGGTTCACGATGAACGCATTGGTCTTCATCGCCGAAGACGATCCCCGTAAGAAGGCGGCGTTGCCGCTTCTCACGCACAGCCCGGCTACGTCACTCGTCACGTTTGGGCGATTCTCATAGACGACACCGATCACACCCAGGGGCACCCGCAGGCGCTCTACCCGTAGACCATTCGGCCGGGTGCTCTGGTCTTGGATCTCAAAGAGCGGGTCGGGCGCGTCGGCAATCTCTCGTAGCGCGCTCGCCATCCCGAGCACCCGCTCTTTGGTGAGCGCCAATCGATCTCGACCGGGACCAGACTCGTCGTAAGCGGCAAGTTCCAGGGCGTTCACGCACAAGAGTTCGTCCATCTCCTCTTCGAACCGCTCAGCCACGTGAAGAAGCACGCCGCGGCGTTGTTCGTTGGAGGCCTGGGCGAGGGTGACGGCCGCTCGACGTACCGCAACGCCCTGGGTTGCCAATTCACGGTTCGTCATAGACCAAGCGTAATGGGCGTCGTCACGCGCGACGTAAGAGCACGAGATCGTCGCGGTGCACCACCACGTCGTCACTTTCCAAAAAGGACTCCGCCGACACGCGCACGAGTCCCTTGGCGACCGTCTGACCGTCGGGTCCCTTCACGTCGACGGCGTCGCCGTCGACGAACGTGCCCGTGTGGGATTCGACGCCCACGCGCAAGAGACTTCGACCGTCGTGTTCGATCGCCCGCAGCGCTCCTTGATTGATCATCAGCGAACCTTGGCTCGCCACCGCGAAGGCAATCCAGGACTTGCGAGCCGAGAGTCGTTCGCCACGCGGGTGAAACGTTGTGCCAAAACCAGCGACGCCCTCGACGGCTTGGCGAAGAGCGTTCGGCGCGCGGGCGGGCGCGATGACCGTCGTCACCCCCGACCAGGTGGCCATATGCGCGGCCGCCAGTTTCGAGGCCATGCCCCCGCTACCTACGCCAGATCGACTGGTCCCGGCCGCCTCGAGCAGCGCCGCGTCAAAGGCGGTTACCTCTTCAATCAAAGTGGCCGAGGTGTCGAGACGTGGATCGGCCGTCAAGAGTCCTTGGGTGTCGGTCAAGAGCACTAGATGAGACGCGCCGACGAGGTTGGCCACTAACGCGGCCAATCGGTCGTTGTCGCCAAAGCGAATCTCCTCGTCGGCCACGGCGTCGTTCTCATTGACGACCGCGACCACGTTCATTTTGGCGAGGGCCTCGAGTGTTCCTCGCGCGTGGAGATACTGTCCACGATGCGAGAAGTCCAGTGGCGCCAGCAGGACTTGACCGACGGCCACGCCTCGTTCACCAAACGCGTTTCGCCAGGCGTGCATCAACAGCGGCTGGCCGACCGCCGACACGGCTTGCAAGGTCGCGGCGTCACGAGGACGGGGACGCGACGCCCCGACTTCGGCCCACCCTGCGGTAATGGCGCCTGAGGTCACGACGACCACCGACCAACCCTCGTCACGCAGCGCGACGACGTCGGCGGCGACGCCCACCAACACGTCGTAGGCAACGCCGCCGGTCTGGTCGGTCACCGAGGAGGTGCCGAGTTTAACGACGACGCTACGACTCGCCATCAACGTCCCCCTGGTCCAGTCGACCGTGTCGAGCGAGCCGTTCGCGACGCGTGGCGCGGTGATGCTCGCCTCGGTCGAGCCCGGTGCCCACTTCGTCACGCCACCACTCGAACGACAGGGTCCCAATGGACACGACGTCACCGTCACGCACGCCCGCGCGGGTCAAGAGACGATCGACACCGAGTTCGCGCAGCCGATGAATGATCTCGGCCAAGGCTTGATCGTCGGTGAGATCTTGAAAACGCACGGCCCGCCGCGCCCCTCGACCCTCCACCTTCCAGGCGTTGGCGCCATGGCGACGCACGGTGATCTCGTCGGGCACGGGGCGGTGCACGACGACGTCGTGCTCGAGCGCGTCGGCTTCGTCGTGTCGAGCGTGGCTCACTAGTGCCGCCAGGTGACCCACGAGTTGATCGAGTCCCTCGCCCGTGACGGCCGAGACCGTTTCGATCCCCTCGAGCTCGTAGGCCGCAACGTCGACCTTCGATCCCACGATGACCCGCGGGCGCTCGAGCAAGCTCGCCTGGTAGTCACCGAGTTCGCCCAAGAGCACGCTCAGTTGCTCTTCTGGCGAACACGGGGCCATCGCCGAGAGATCGAGCAGGACGCACAGCACGCGCGCGCGCTCAACGTGACGCAAGAAGTCGTGCCCGAGGCCGCGGCCCTGTGCCGCGCCTTCAATGAGACCGGGAATGTCGGCCATGACGAACTCGGTCGCGTCGTTCGGTCGGGCCGGCCTGGCGCCGACGCGTACGACACCGAGATTGGGCACCAGCGTCGTAAAGGGATAGTCGGCGATCTTTGGTCGAGCGGCCGACACGCGCGAGATCAGCGTCGACTTACCAACGTTGGGAAAGCCAATGAGGGCGACGTCGGCTTGAAGTTTCAGTTCGAGATTGAACCAACTCTCCTCGCCGAGTTCACCTTGCTCGGCGAAGGCGGGCGCTCGACGCTGGTTCGAAAGAAAACGCGCGTTACCCTGTCCGCCCAGTCCCCCCTCGGCCGCGAGCCAACGATCGCCCGAGCCCTTCAGATCAATCAGCAACTCGCCCTCGGCGTTAAAAACCGTGGTGCCCACCGGCACCGAGACGACGACGTCCTTACCTCGAGATCCGTGCTGGCGCTTGGACGTGCCGTGCTGGCCGTCAGTCGCGCGGCGATACGGGTGGTCTCGAAAGCCGAGCAAGGAGGCTTGATTGTGATCGGCTTGAAGCCAGACGTCACCGCCTCGCCCCCCGTCACCGCCGTCGGGACCGCCCTTGGCGACGTGGGCCTCACGGCGAAAACTCACGCAGCCGGCTCCCCCGTTACCGGCTTTGGCGTGCAGCTGGGCGCTGTCGACGAAGGTGGACACCACTTCATTCTACGGCTCGCCCTCGATTCGACCTACTGCGCGAACGATTCGGCGGCCTTCAGGTCCACTCTCGGCTCATGTCCGCACCATGATGATTATCCGCGCCATTAGGTCCCGACAGCTGACCGCGTTAACGCCATGAGTGTGTTCTCTTCGTCGCGAAAGCGCCGACAAGGTTTCTTCTGAAAATGTTCAAGTCCCTCTCAACATCACCGGCGGCGCGCTCAGCGAAACAGATCGCAATACCGTTCCCCGTGTGGGGATCGTGAAACCAGACTCCGGGCCCCGCTGCCCTTTGGAAAGTGACTCACGGTCAAGGGCGGCCCGCGAAGAGACGGTCAACTCCATCAATAACCGGTAATTCAACCAGTTTCTGAGGGTATCGCACCTCTCGAAATATGAAATTCTGAGCGCAACCTTTCAATGAAAGCACGCTTCAACAGGGATTTTAGCTAAACAAAAAGGTAATCAGAGCCAATTATTAAATCAATATCCCCAATTTTCCCTGTTTTTACGGTAAAAATGTCGGTGGTTACTGGGAACGCCCAGATCCGAATCAATGAGAGTAAGGAGTCGACCGGTGAACAAGGCCGAGTTGGTAGAAGCAATTGTCGCCGAGAGTGGCGCCACCAAGAACACGGTAGCGGAGGTTCTTAAGGCCTTTGAGGATGTCGTCGTCGGCAACGTCACCAAGGGCGAAAAGATTGTGTTGTCTGGTTTCTTGTCCTTCGAGCGTGTTGAGCGTAAGGCCCGCACCGCGCGCAACCCGCAGACCGGTGAGGCGATTCAGGTGAAGGCCTCAAGAGCGCCCAAAGTATCCATAGGCTCGACCTTCAAAAAGGCCGTCAAGAGCGCGTAGTTCATCTTGCAAACTAAGAATCCCCCGGGGCCAAAGCCCGGGGGATTCTTAGTTTTAGGAGGAAAGCTCAGTCGGCGAGAATGTCGACCAGTTTTCTGCCGCCTCGAAAACCGAATTTCACTGTTCCCTCAGTGAGCGCAAACAAAGTGTCGTCCTTGCCGATGCCGACGTTGCGGCCGGGGTGGAACTGAGTACCACGCTGGCGAACAATGATGCTGCCGGACTTGACGAGCGTGCCGTCGAAAGTCTTGACGCCCAGACGCTGGGCGTTGGAGTCACGACCGTTACGTGTAGAGCCGCCACCTTTGGTCTTTGACATCGATTCTCCTTACGCCTTGGCCGAAATCTTGGTGATCTCGACAGTCGAATAGTGCTGGCGGTGACCCCAACGTCGGCGTTGGATCGCCTTCGCCTTGTAAGTCAGCGCGCGAATCTTGGGGCCCTTCTCGCCGCCAATGATTTTGGCCGTGACCGTGGCCCCCTTCAGGGCCGGGCCGGCCACCACTTGGTCGCCGTCGACGAGCAACACGGGCTGAAACTCCACGCTGGTGCCCACCTCTTCGGCGCGCAAGTCCACCCGAACCACTTGGCCCTCGGTGACGCGTTCTTGGGATGTACCTACACGAATAACGGCGTACATAAGGTTTCCATACTAGCCGACGGGGCCAAAGCCTCGCGAGTTAGAGACCCGTTTTGACGATGAAGCCGCGTCCGTCACAGATGCCGCACACCACCGAGAGCGACTCCAAGAGCCCCTCGATCACGCGCTTTCGCGTCATTTCCACCAGTCCCAGTTCGGAGATATCAAAGACCTGGGTGCGGGTCTTGTCGCGCGAGAGGGCTTGGCGCAGGGCCGAGGCCACGGCCTCACGATTGGACTTGGGCTCCATGTCGATGAAGTCGATGACGATGATGCCGCCAATGTCACGCAGGCGAAGCTGACGCGCGACCTCGTCGGCCGCTTCAAGGTTGTTGCGAAACACCGTCTCTTCGAGGTTATTGACCCCGACGTTTTTGCCGGTGTTGACGTCGATGACCGTCAGGGCCTCCGTGCGCTCAATGATCAACGAGCCGCCCGAGGGCAAGAAGACCTTGCGGTCGAGGGCCCGGTGGAGTTGTTCGTGCACGAAGTACCGCTCAAACAGCGGTAGCTCTTCGGTTTCGCGGTCGTAGTACTCGATGCGATCGGCGAGCTCGGGGTTCACCGCGAGCACGTACTCTCGCACCTTTTCATAGAGTGTGCGGTCGTCGATCAACACCGCGCGATACTCGTCGTTGAGCTCTTCTCGGAGCACTCGAACGGCGAGATCGAGGTCACGATAGACCAGACGGGGTTGGTTGGACTTGGCGACCTCGGCCTCGATGGCCGACCATTTTTCCACCAGCGACGTGACGTCGCGCGCCAATTCCTCGCCCGTCACGCCCTCGGCCGCGGTACGAATGATGATGCCGTGTCGCTCCGGCTTAACCTCGTCGATGATCTTGCGAAGGCGACGGCGTTCCCCGTCGGGCAGTCGCTTCGAGATGCCGATCGTGGACGAGTTCGGCACGAGTACCGCGAAGCGTCCGGGCAACGAGACCTCCTGGGTCAGGCGCGCTCCCTTGGCGCCGATCGCGTTCTTGGTGACCTGACAGATGATGGTTTGGCCAGCCCGGATCATCTCCTCGATGCGCTTGTTGTTCGTCGTCACGCCGTCGACGTCGTCTGTGTCAAAGGAAACGTCGCCTTTATAGAGCACCGCGTTCTTGGGAATGCCGATGTCCACGAAGGCCAGTTCCATGCCGGGCAGGACGTTCTGAATGCGTCCCAGGTAAATGTTGCCGTCGATCTGATTGGTCTCGTCGGCGTTCTTCGCCACCGTGTACTCGACCATTGAGCGGCCCTCGAGCGTGGCGATATGGGTGCCGTCGGACGTCGTATGCACGGCCATGAGGTAGCGACCTTGGGCTCGAGTGCGTCGTTCGGTCCCTTTGCGGCGGCGACTTCGACCTGGACGCCCGGCGACATCGGGACCAGCGCCCTCGGGGGCCGACGGCTCCACGGGCGCTTCGGTGCCGCGGCGAGTTTGATTCGCTTGACCATCTCGGTGGCCCTGGCCCGAACGGCCCCGTCCGCCTCGGCGCCGGCGGTTGCCCCCGCCCTGGTTGGAACCGGTAGAGGGTCCTGACGACGTGCTCGAGGAACTAGGAGTTCCGGGTCGAGTGTCGCCTATCTGCGGTGCGGGTCGGGTATCGCCAATTCGAGG
>PLBM01000039.1:0-365 GCA_003134515.1 Acidimicrobiaceae bacterium
GTGGCCGACAAGGTCCGTCAACTGCGCGACGTACGAACTTCCAACGCCGACTTCTTGCGCCTGGCGGGGGAGATCTCTCGTTTTGTCGCGTACGAGGCATTCCGCGACACGCCCGTCACCGTGACCACCGTCGACACGCCCGTCACGAAGTCCGCGCCCGCGCTGCGCATCGACACGGAGTACCTGATCGTGCCGATCTTGAGAGCGGGGCTCGGCATGAGTCCCGCGGTGCAAGAGGTACTGCCGCATCATCGCGTGTGTTTGGTGGGACTGCGTCGTAATGAGGTCACCCTTCAACCCGACGTGTACCTCGACGGTTTGCCCGAGTCGCTCGAGGGGGTGCACGTGGTGATCTGTGATCCCAT
>PLBM01000039.1:509-36975 GCA_003134515.1 Acidimicrobiaceae bacterium
CCGATGTCCTCGTGCCAGAGCTCGGGGTGCTGTTCAATGAAGGTTTTAAGGAGTTCGGTGCACGCGGGGTCGTCGAGCACGACGATCTCGACGCCGAGCTCTTGGAGCCATTCGTGGCCACCGTGGAAGTTCTCGGCTTCGCCAATGACGACGGCGCCGATGTTGAACTGACGAACGAGGCCCGAGCAGTACCAACAAGGTGACAGCGTGGTGACCATGACGCACTCGGGGTAGTCGCGGCGGCGCCCGGCCTTTCGAAAGGCGTCGGTTTCGGCGTGGACCGACGCGTCGTCTTCTTGCACCCGTCGATTGTGGCCCGATCCGAGGAGCGTGCCGTCGCGCAAAAAGAGCGCCGCACCGATCGGGATACCCCCTTCGTTAAGGCCCGTGACCGCTTCGTCGTAGGCCGTGGCGAGCATCTGATGGGCGAGGATTGGTGCGAGCGGTGCCGTGGCAGGGGTCATGGAATCAGTATGCTCCAGCACCGTGACCAGAGGTACGTACTCCGTCGATATCGGATCCCAGCGCGTCGATCTCCCGGTCGTGTCGTTGAATGAGAATCTGGCGTTGGCGCTGCTCATCACCGTGGACATGGGCCTGGCGTTCATGACCAAGGCCGGCGAAGAGTTGGCCGAAGTGCTCGCGCCCTACGACCTGGACGTGGTGGCGACCGTGGCCACCATGGGCATACCGCTGGCCGTGGAGGTGACGCGCTGCCTCGGACTGGACCAGTACGTGGTCTTGCACAAGACCCCCAAGATTCACTTGGCCGACGCCATCAGTGAATCGGTGCGTTCAATCACCACGAACGTCGAGCAGCGTCTGCTTTTTGACCGGGCCCGGCTCGGCGACGTCACTGACAAGCGCGTGGCTATCGTCGACGACGTCATCTCCACTGGTGCCTCCACCGGGGCGACACTGCGGCTTCTACGCGGGGTGGGCGCGCACGTCGTGGCCATCGGCACCCTGGTCACCGAGGCCTCGCTCTGGCGCGCGGCGTTAGGCGATGACGCCACCATGGTGCGCGCGCTCGGTTCGATTCCCGTGTTTCGCCCAGACGGATCCGGGGGACTGGTGGAGGACTGGAACGGCTAACCGTCCCTCGGACCGGGTCCGAGGGACGAAACCTTTAGCGCGTCGGTTCGAGTTCCTTTTGACGCTTGACCTGGCGAGCGACGTTGCCCGTCAACTTTTCGAGCACGAAGTAAACGAGAGCGGCGATGACGATACCGGCCTCAATCGAAAAGTCGGCGCCGCCGTACCAGCCAGCGCCGCACACGCCGTGCACGAGCGAGCCCGCGCACGCGCCACCGTAGTGATTCGAGACTGGCGTCATCCAGTGGAACGGAAAGTTGACCGGTGGAGGCGCCTTTGAAAAGGCCAGTGTCGCACCGACGAGACCCGCCGCGAAGGCCACGATGGCGCTCCAATTTATGCCGCTGGCGCCGACAAAGTACAAGCTCCCTCGATCTAGTCGCTGCATCTCCGCGGCGCTGTAGCGGTACTTTCGCATTAACCAGTCGACCATCATGATGGCGAACCACGGGGCGATCCAGACAATGATGACTCCGACGAACTCTTTCATATACAAAGAGAAGGTCGACTGAAATTCGGCGTAGATCGTTAAACCGCACGCCAGGAAAGAGTCCAGCACCACCGCCTGGTAACGCTTCATTCGAAGTCCCATCGCCTGAAGCGACACGCCCGAGGAGTAAAGGTCCAGCGAGTTGATGCCAAAGAGCTGCACGATGGCGAACAGCAAGAACAACACGACGACCCAACTGGGGATGAAGTGCTGACCGTGGAGGGCCTCAAAGGGATTGGCCCCGTTCCACGCCGCGACTTGGGCGTTCGTAGAGAGGAAGGTGAATGTGGCGGCGCCCAGGATCATCATGATGATTTCCGGTATGGCCGTACTTACAAAGATCCACCACACGATTGACCACTTCTTCTCGTTGCGCGGCAGGTAACGGGTGTAGTCGTTGCCGCACTCCGTCCAGCCGAGCCCCGACAACGCGATGGTAAAGGCCAGTCCCGCGGTGTAGAGCTGCCATCCGCCGCCAAAACCTTTAAAGGTGGCTGAGCCGTGTCGAAAGTCGTAAATGGCGAGCAGGACGAAGATCGCGCCAAAGGGAATGATGAGCGTACGAAGGACCTTGATCATGGTCGCGTGGCCGAAGTAGGGCATCACCGCTTGGATCGACGCAGCGACGATGATGAAGATGACCTTGAGTGGCGTCGATACTTGCACGCCCGCCATTTGAAACAGCACGATCGCGGCCCCCACGATGAGAATGAGGCCCTCGGTCTCAAAACCTAACTGAGTGATCCAGTTGAAGAAGCTGACGAGTCGCGACCCGCGCGTGCCAAAGGCCGCTCGAGAGATGGCAAAGGCGGTCGTTCCTCCTTCGGGACCCTGCAGCGACGCCAGTCCGAGAAGAAAGAAGGAGAGATTACCGATGATGATGATGCTGAGGGCCGTATAGAAACTGAAGCCAAAGCCCATGAGCAACGCGCCGTAAATGAAGTACTCGACGTTGATGGCCGAGCCCGCCCATAGCGCCCCAATATTTCGAGGCGTGGCCCAACGTTCGGACTCTGGAATGAAGTCGATGCCGTGCTGCTCGACGCGAAACGCCGGGTCGCCCGTGGATCCGTCATGTGAATCGAAAGTTAACGCCACGCGGGTGTCCTCCCTATTAGTTCTGTCCCCCGTGCCGACCCCGTGAGGCGCTACTCGTACGCGCCAAGTATGCCCGAAACCAAATGTCCGCGAGCGGGTAATGAAATATTTTCTTGTCCAACTTCCATTTTCTGGGATTTAGCGGCTTCTTACCCTCTTTCAATAGGCACCACAAACTCCGGCGTCACACTGTGTGATGTCCAAGGAGATGGTGGCCCCGCGAGTCGACTTCCTATCCACCACGCCCATTGACAGACCGTTGGGTCACGGCAGCCCACTGAGGTAAAAGCGTTTAATTGCCCACTTTTTCAGGACCCAGGCGGCCCCTCCCTCCGCCTGGGTCCTGAAGTAGTACCCCGCCAAAAGAGTTTTCATAGGTGTACTGGCAGGTAGGCCAGTTCTTGCTAAGTTTCGCGCAGTGGGGAAACCGCACAAGGCGGTCTCTCTGGGGGAAAGCAGGACAAAGATGTCGTCAACGTTCGATCGTCGTTCGTTCCTTACTCATTCAGCGGCCACGATTGGCGGCGTCGCCATGGCAGGCACCGTGGTCGATGGTCTTCTCGCCAACGTCGCCGGCGCAACTCTGCCCGTGGGCGTCAACAATGGCAAGCCAAGGAGGGGCGGCACCCTCACTGTCGGAACACTCTCCGACGTGCCCAACTTCCACATCTTTAACGGAGCGCAAGGCAAGATGGACGCCTCGGCTTTCTGCGTGGCGAATGCACTGTACGACCCTCTTTTCGTAATGTCGCATAACGGCCGGACCGCGTTGCCGATGTTGGCACTTTCGGCGACGCCGAATGCCAATTACACGGTGTGGACGGTCGTACTTCGCCAAGGTGTCACCTTTTCCAACGGCGACCCCTTCAACGCCGCCATCTGCTTGGCGAACTACACCGCCGCGGCCGCGGACCCCACGGTGGGTCTGGCGATTAAGCCGATCATCGCGTCGGTGACGGCGGTCAGCGCCTATACGGTGGCCTACAACTTGGTCATACCGTTTTCCGCGTTCCCGATCTCGCTCGCGGAGTCGCAGATCTCCTACATGGCGCACCCCTCGTCGTTCTCACCGACCTACACGGGTAACCCGGTCGGCACCGGACCGTTCGTCGTGAAGTCGTGGCAAGTCGGCGTTGAGTCACAGTTCACTCGCAACAAGAACTATTGGCGCTCCGACGCGCATAACCGCCAGCTGCCGTACCTCAACGGCATCAACTTCAAGACCATCGTGGATAATCCGACTCGCAACGAGGCACTCCAGAGTGGCTCGGTGGACATGATTCTCCAGCAGGATGGCATCCAGATAGCGGCCTTTAGTCATATGAAGAACGTCTCGCACGTTACCGACATCAACGCGCCGCGCGACCCATCGGTGAACTGTCTCATCTTTAATACGACGGCGACGTTGAACCAGTACTTTTGTTGGGCTGGTCTGTTCGCGGGCATCGGAGTGCCGGGAACCTTGCAGTACCTCTTGAAGGGCCAGGCAGCGCCCGCCGCGGTGCAAGATGCTGACTGGGTTGGCACCATGGGTGCAGTCAACCCATCGACGTTGCAGTGGGACACGACCTTAAAGCCGGTGGTGAACGACCCGTCCATTCGCAAGGCCTGCGCAATGGCGATTAACCGCAACACGTACTTCAAGGTGATCGACAAAAAAGTGGGCTCGGTGGCGAACGGTCTCTTTCGAAAGACCTCGCAGTTCTACAAGGACCCGGGATGGCCCGCGTACAACCCCACTGCGGCCAAGGCCCTGGTGGACGCGTACAAGACAAAAAACAACGTCACCAAGGTCGGGTTTTGTATCGAGACCGTGTCGGGAAGTTCCTCGTCGGTCGCGGCGTTCTCCTTGTTCCAGCAACAGTTGGCTGCGGTGGGCATCACCGTGACGCCGCGGCCCTCAGTGCAGAGCACGTTGATCAACAACGTGATTTATGGCGAGTTCGACTGCTCTGAGTGGAACCAGTTCGGTGGCGTTGACCCGTCGCTGAACTACGTGTGGTTCATCTCACTCAACGCCACGGCCGGGCTGGGCGCTGGCGGACTCGGGATGGGCGCACTGCCTTCGGGAACGTTCATCGCCGGAGCCGTGAACTTTGCGCACCAGGGTGACCCTACGGTCGAAGCGGCCATGTTGGCGGCCCTTGCAGCCAAGCCCGGTTCGGCCACTGAAAAGGCGTCGTGGCAGACTGTTAACACTCAATTCGCCCAACTGGTCCCCTACCTATGGCTTGACTCCTTGGTCAACGCCTGGGCGGCGAGGAGCCACGTGCAGAACTGGGTCTCGGGTACGGCTGGTGACGGCACCACCAAGGTCCTCAGTCCCAACGGTGGCTCGGCGCGATGGGACCAAATCTGGAAGTCGTAGTTCGACTTAGTTAACTTCAACGAAGGAGCGGCGCGAATGCGCCGCTCCTTCGTTGTCTCTAGGGTGTTGCTTCGGCGATGTTGCCCTTCACGTGACGCCACCAGAACAACGTGGAGAGCGCGAGCGACGCTGATACCACCGCGATCAGCGTAAAGGGCAGGGCCGAATTGATAGTAAAGAGGAAACCCGATGCGCCCGCTCCCAGCGCCAGAGAGGCCGTGTTCGACGTGGTAAAGAGACCTTGGCGGCGGCCGAGTTCGCGGTTCGCCGCGCCTTGACTCATAAGTGATGAGATTGAAGGCACCGCGAGTGATGCGCCGATCGACTCAACGGATCCGAGCACGAGTATGAGGTCGTTGTTATGAATATGGGGGTAGAGCGCAAGGAAGAAGGCGCCACTCAACAGCCCTACGAGAGCAATGGCGCGACGATTGGCGTGATCGGCGAGTCGACCGCCAAATCGGGCAAGTACGACCCACGGCACACTAAAGAAAGTCCAGCTCAAACGAATCTGCAGGGTGCTCGCGTGGTGAGCGTGTAGCAAGAGGCTCCAACACGCTTCGTAAACGCCAATCGCAAGACCCGAGGCACTGGCCGCGAAGAGCGAGCCCACGAGTTGAGAGTTCCACTGCATTCTGGGTAGGGGCGAGGGGTCGTACCCTTGGTCGCCGAGATTGGTTCGAAGTGCGACCAACGCGGCGCCGAGACTGACCAGGCCAGTAACAAAGAATGCCCAGCCCAATTCGTTCACCGATGCGACGACCCCGACGACGGGACCCACGGCGAGACCAAAGAGCTGCGCCGCAAAAATTTGTGACACGGCGCGACCTCGTTCTGACTCTGGAAAGAGCGAGGCGACCGCGGACAACGACGTGACTTCGATCGCGCCGGCCGATGCGCCCTGGAACGCGCGGGTCAAGGCAAGCCATGGGGCGGTGACGGGCAGCAGATACGTCATGCTGGCGAAGCCGTAGGTCACGAGGCTCACGACGAGTATGCGGCGTCGCCCGAACTTGTCAGCCAGATGGCCAAAGGCGAACTGAGTGGCCACACCCGCGACAAAGAACGTGGCCATGATCAGTCCGATGATGGTCGGCGTGCCATCGCGATGCTCGAGAAAAAGCGGCAGGAGCGGCAGACCGAGGGTCGCGCCCATCCACTGGATTGCCACGATGACCGTCAGGCGGCGCAAGGTTTGTCGTGCAGTGCTCTGCGCCATGGGGACCACGCTACCGTTCGTCGCGCGCGATCTCAGGGTGAAGTGATTAGATCGTACGGCATTCGATCAAAATGAGGACACCCAGCATCACGTACAGATAAGGCATGAACGTCGCCGCGTGTTCATTACCCCACCGCACGACGCGCGGATGGGTGGCGAACTGTACGGCACTGAAGAGAAAGACCATCTCCCAGAGGGCGAACGTGGCCACGGTTAGAAAAGCGTGCGCGACGCCATCGGCGCGAAACAGCGGTATCCAGACGGCTAGATTATCTCCACCCAATCCCAACGCGAGCACGAACGTCGTGACGCTACCGCGACGAAACTGCTCACGGGCCGGGGCGCGATGGCGCCACGCGTGCAGCGCGAAGGCGAAGGGCGCGACGGACAGTAGTCCGATCCAGCGCAGAGGAATGGGCGCGAGGAGTGATCCGAGGCCGCTCGCCAACATGACGATCGTGGCGATCGCCAGCGCGTGCGCCCAACCGACGCGGCGAAATCGCGACGGCTGAGTGACCACGAGTTGCGCCGCGAAGGCGAAGAAGTTGTCGAACATCGTTCCAAGAAACGCGAACGAGGCGACGAGAATGACGCCAAGCAACGTGTGCACTCGCCGACCTTACTTGAGAGTACGAAAAAGATAAAAAAATGGCCCGGTAGGCTGAACGAGATGATTGAACTCGTGTTGCCCCCTACGAACGAAGAACTTGAGCATGCCCGAAGGGTCGTGGCGCGGTTTGTCGATCCCACGCCGACGGTCACAATTTCGGTTCGCGGAAGAAGAGTCTTCGTCAAACTGGAGAGTCTCCAGGTCACTGGCTCGTTCAAGATTCGCGGCGCTCTCGCCGCGATCGACGCGGCGCATCGCGAAGACCCGACGGGCGCGGTCATCACCGCGTCGGCCGGCAATCATGGACTGGGCATTGCGCACGCGTCGTCACTACTCGGCGTACACGCCACGGTCGTCGTTCCCGAGAACGCGTCGGCGGCCAAGGTTGAGAAGCTCTCGAAATACGACGTCGAACTTCTCCAATTCGGTTCGTCGTTTGATGACGCGCAGGCCTTGGCGAAGAGGCTCGCCGAGGAGCGCTCCATCCGTTTTATCTCGCCGTTTAACGACAGTGACGTGATTGCCGGTCAGTCGACTGTCTTCGACGAGATGTTGTTCCAAGCGCCCGAGATCGAGCACGTGGTGGTGTCGGTGGGCGGCGGTGGACTCATCTCGGGCACTCTGATCTCTCGTGACGCGCACGGTCGCTCGGACATTCGCGTGACGGGTGTGCAACCTGAAGAAAGCGCCGCGCTGTACCACGTCTTACGTGGCGCGGCCATGAGTGACGTCGTCCATCGCCCCACGATCGCCGACGGCCTCGCGGGCGGCGGCGATGAGGGGGCAGTGACCAACGAGCTGGTCGCCAAGAGTGGCATCGAATTGGTACTGGTGCCCGAAGTTGAGATTCGCCACGCGGTTCGCGAGATCGTCGAAGTGAACGGACTCGTAATGGAGGGATCTGCTGCAGCTTCGTACGCGGCCATCGCGACCAATCGTGTGGACGACGCCACCTCGAGGATCGGCTTTATCGCGAGTGGACGCAACATTTCCCATGAGCTGCTCATCGAACTCTTGAAGCATCCGTGACGTCACCCTGGTAAAGCCCCACGAAAATGAAACGGTAGGGTAGAACGGTGCCAGTAAAGACGCGCTTCATGGCTCTTGCGCTCGTGGTGGTCGCCATTGCGCTGACCGTGGCCGGCGTCGTGATCGCCGTGACCGATTCGAATCCCGGCGGGCTCGCCAAGGACCCGCTGGCGCTCAATGGTTACCCGCCGTCGTCGGCGAACCTGCTCGTCACGGTCTCCACCGGCGCCCCTTTTAGCCTCAACGCGAACGTGGCAGTGAACTTCAAGTCGAATCGAATTGACGCCGTCGTGCGTTTCCCCTTGGTCGTTGTCACGGCGGCCGTGGAGCTTCGCCTCATCCACAATCACATTTTCGCGCGCTCGGCTGACGCGTCGAGTGGACCGTGGTTAGCGGCGGCGTTAAAGACGCCCGCCCTCTTTGGCCTGGCGCTTGAGATGACCAAGCCCGATATTTATCTCATTACCGGCTTCGATCACAAGACCGTGTCGAAGAGCGGGCACTCCACCACCTACGACTTCTATAGGGACCGTATAGCGGTTTCGAGCTTTGGAGGTACGGCGACGTCGTCATCAATGGCGACACCGTTGCCAGTGGTGGGATCGGTCCGTTGGATCATCACCGTCGGTAGTCAGGGCGAAGTCTCTCAGAGCACGCTCACGGTCAAAACCAAGAAGTCCGAGATGACCCTGAGCGTCACGGCTCTTTCGTATAACCGGCCCACGCACATCGCCGTGCCGCCCGCCACGAGCGTGAAGCCGATCGCGAACTCGGTATTAGAGAAACTCTTGAGCTCTCTGGGCGTGAACTCAATTCTGGTGCCTCGAGATTTCACGTCATTGGCCCAAGCCAGTCTCAGTTAGGTTGGCGAATGCAGAACGTTCGACCAGAGCCTCGGTGGCCAGCGTCGCTGGCCCTACTGGTCTGCGCCGGTCTGTACCTCGCACTACCTAACCGCGTGGCCGTCGGACCACGATGGCTACTTCCGGTGTTGGTGGTGTTGCCACTCATTCCGCTCTCGGCTAGAAGGCATCGGCACCCCAACGACGCTCCGTGGGTTCGCTATCTTTGCGTGAGCCTGGTCGCCCTCGTGACACTGGCCAATTGCGCGTCCGTCGTGCTGCTGGTGCATCACCTGTTGAATACCCACGTGTCCGGGGGTCGACAACTCATCTATTCAGCCATAGCGGTCTGGCTGACCAACGTCATCGTGTTTGGCCTTTGGCTCTGGGAGTTGGACCGGGGCGGTCCGCACATTCGCGCCGGACCCGACGAGCGGCTGCCCGATATCCAGTTTCCGCAGATGGAGAATCCCCAGTTGGCGCCGAGTGACTGGCATCCTCGCTTCTGGGACTATCTCTACACCTCGTTTGCCAACGGGACGAGCTTTGCTCCCGCCGACGCGATGCCGCTCTCCGCACAGGCCAAAGCGCTCTTCGCCTCAGAGTCGGTGATCTCACTCATTACCATCGCGGTGGTGGCGGCGCGTGCGGTCAACATTCTTCGTTAACGAGCGGAGTGGTTGTAGAGCCGATCGAGCCAGTCACTGGCTCGGCTCGAGCGACGTTGGCGTTGTTCCACCCGATCGGCCCAGCGCGCGAGGCCGAGGCCCGCGTTGATGCCCATCCAGCGAAGCGGCTCGATTTCCCACCGTCGACTCTCGTGATGCACGAAGGGAAGTGTGGTGAAGGATGTATCGGTGCCCGGCGTGCAGAGGAGATCGGCCACGCAGTTCGCCGCGACGTAACTTAAGGTCACGCCGTCACCGGTGTACCCACCGGCGCTGGCGAGACCGGAGTGGTAGTCGACCAGCACCGACGGCGAAAGGTCGCGCGGCATCGCGATCGGGCCACCCCAACGGTGCGTGATGTGCCCCTCAAGCGAGGGGAAAAGTTCGCGCAAGGTCGTTTCGAGCGCGCCGAAGACCTTGGCGCTTTGGTCGAAGCGTTCTTCCACGGTGGAACCAAAGTGATACAGCGCCCCGCGCCCGCCAAAGGCGACGCGGTCGTCCTTGGTGCGCTGACCGTAGATGATGAGGTGGCGATCGTCGGCGAAGGTTTCGTAGTGGCGAAAGCCGACCTCATCCCAGAACTGGCGGCTCTGCACGTCTGAGGCGATCATGAGCGAGTAGATCGGAGCGACGCGCCGGCGCTCACCGGGCAGCGTGGTCGTGAAACCCTCGGTCGCTCGAAGAAGGAAGCGCGCGTGCACGCTCGCGCCCGAAGTGACCGCTTCGGGCTTGCGGTGAGCGTTTCCTCCCACCAGTCGCGTCACGGCCGTGTTCTCAAAGATCTTCACCCCGAGGCGTTCGTTCACTTCGGCGAGCCCGCGTACCAGACGCGCGGGGTGAATCCGGGCGCAATGGGGCGAATAGGTGGCGCCGAGCGATCCGCTCAGCGACCCGTGCTCGGCGGCTTCCTTCTCATCGAGCCACCTCAGGTCCTCTGGACTCGCGCCGTGTTCGTGCGCCGCTACGACGCTCTCGCGCAGACGCTGGGCCTGCACCACATTGCGCGCAAAGGTCAAGGTGCCGCCTTGGACGAAGTGCGCGTCGATGTCGTCCAGCGCGATCGCCTCGCCGAGTGAGCGGACAGCCCGTTGAAGTTCGAGACGAAGGTGGCTAAAGACGTCTGGGCCGTAGCGCGCGAGCACGGCCTCGTCGCCGAGAGGATAGATGGCCGACGCCCAGCCGCCGTTGCGTCCCGACGCCCCAAAACCGCAGACCGACTTTTCGAGGACCGCGATACGAAGCGAAGGGTCGCGTCGTTTGAGTTCGCGCGCGCTCCAAAGCCCGGTGAAACCCCCGCCCACGATCGCGACGTCGACGTCCAGGTGTTCGCGAAGTGATGGACGGGGCGTGACTGGTTGGTCGAGCGTCGACCACCAAAGTGAGCCTGGCGCTTGCACTAGAGGTTGAGCTTGGACGCTCCGGTGAAGACTTCGCGCAGGACCCCGACGATGAAGTCAATGTCGTCGCGCGTGGAGATGAGCGGCGGCGCAAGCTGGACCACCGGGTCGCCCCGGTCGTCTGATCGACAGATGAGTCCGCGACGGAACATCTCGGGTGACACGTAGCCGCGAAGGAGCCGCTCCGCGTCGTCGCCGGCCCAGGTCTCCTTGGTCTCTTGATTCTTCACCAGTTCGATACCCCAGAAGTAGCCCGTACCTCGCACGTCGCCGACGATGGGGATCTCCTTTAAGTCTTCGAGACTCTGGAAAAAGTACCCTTCATTCGCGCGGACATTCTCGAGAATCTTCTCGTCTTCGAGTATCTCGAGCACCTTGAGCGAGACCGCGCACGACGCCGGATGTCCGGACCAGGTGAAGCCGTGCAGGAACGCGACGTCCTCGTGTTGAAACGGCTCGGCCAGTCGGTCCGACACGATCATCGCGCCCAGTGGCGCGTAGCCGGCGGTGATGCCCTTGGCGCAGGTGATGATGTCGGGAACGTAGTCGTACTTTTGGCCGCCGAACCACGTGCCGATTCGTCCAAAGGCACAGATCACCTCGTCCGAGACGAGCAGGACCCCGTAGCGGTCACAGATCTCGCGGACCTCTTTCCAGTAGCTCTGGGGCGGCGCGAAACACCCTCCCGCGTTCTGGACCGGTTCGAGGAAGACCGCGGCCACGGTTTCGGGACCCTCGCGAAGAATGGCCTCTTCGATTTGGTGCGCGTGCCAAAGACCAAAGGCCTCAAAGTCGTCACCGTGCTGCTCGGCCCGATAGAAGTTGACGACCGGCACCTTCACCCCGCCGGGTACCAGGGGTTCGAAGGGCTTGCGCAGCGCTTCGAGCGACGTGATCGTTAAGGCGCCAAGGGTGGTGCCGTGATACGCCACCTCGCGGCTGATGACCTTGTAGCGGTCGAGATCGCCACGAATCTTGTGGTACTGACGAGCTAACTTCCAGGCGCTCTCATTCGCCTCGCCGCCCCCAGTGGTGAAAAAGACCCGATTGAGGTCGCCGGGCGTGAGGCTCGCGATGCGTTCCGCCAGTTCGATGGCCTTGGGGTGCGCGTACGTCCACAGCGGGAAGTAGGCGAGTGTACTGATCTGCTGGGCCGCGGCGTCGGCGATGTCGGTACGTCCGTGTCCGAGCGCATTAGTGAAGAGACCGGAAAGTCCGTCGAAGTACTCCGAGCCGTTGGCGTCGTACACGCGGGTGCCTTCGCCTCGCACCATGATGGGTATTTCATTGTGTTCGTCGTAGACGCCCATGCGCGACATCTGCAACCAGAGGTTGCGCCGCGCGCGTTCGGAGTAGTTATGGCTGGCGTGAAAATCGTCGGTGACGAGAACTCCGTCGGTTATGGCCTCGCGCAATGTCACTTGGTGCCCCATTCGTACGTTTGCTTCGCCAGTTTCAAATACAAGAACGTCTCGACTTCAGTGACGCCTGGAATGGAGCGGATCGAGTCATTGAGAAGATGAACCAAGTCGTTGTCGTCTTCGGCGATAACTTCGGCGATGATGTCAAAGCTGCCGGCGGTCATAACGACGTAGTTCGCTTCGTCAATCGCCGCGACCTTGTCCGCGACCAATCGCACGTCGCCCTGGACCCGAATGCCAATCAACGCCTCACGGCCGTAGCCGAGTTGGAGGGGATCCGTTATCGCCACGATTTGCATGACGCCCGAGTCGCGCAGTCGCTGCACTCGACGTCGCACGGCCGCCTCAGAGAGCCCGACTTCTTCGGCGATCGCGCCGTAGGCCCGTCGTCCATCTTTTTGCAAGAGGCTGATGATCCGGCGATCGAGCGAGTCGAGCGCACCGGGGGCCGAATTGATGAGCTCGATGTTCGAACGTTCTTCGTTCGTTTGACTCGCTCGTTGTGGTTTGGTGGCTGGCATTGGCTGCTCCTCGTCCGGTGGCCCTTCGGGCTCCGTAACTACGGATACAGACAGTATAGGCGAGTTTCACGACGGATAACGTCGTAATTTGGCGTTTTGACGACCTTTTACTTACTCGGCGGTTGCGAAGCCCAATCAATCTCTGGCAGAGTGGCTAGGGGCGCGGTTGAATGACGGCCCGACTTTAGGAGGGTGTATGCGACGTTTGGCCAATTTTATTGGGGGCGACTCCGTTGCGCCACGGAGCGGGAAGTACGTCGAGTTGCTCAGTCCCGTCACCGGCCAACCCTTCGCCGAGATGCCAGTGTCGAATGAGGCTGACGTCGACCACGCTTTTCAAGTGGCGGCGGCGGCCTTCACTTCGTGGCGGCGCACGACACCCTCGCAGCGCTCGCGGGCCCTGTTAAAGATCGCCGACCTCTTCGAGGCGAACGCCGAAGAGCTCGTCGCGGTCGAGGCGGAGAACACCGGAAAGATCATCTCACTCACGATGAGTGAAGAGATTCCTCCCATGCTTGACCAGATTCGATTCTTCGCCGGCGCCGCACGCCTGTTAGAAGGGCGCGGCGCGGCAGAGTACATGGAGGGCATGACGAGCTACGTTCGCCGCGAGCCGGTGGGCGTCTGTGGCGCGGTGACGCCGTGGAACTATCCGATGATGATGGCAGTGTGGAAGTGGGCACCGGCCATCGCCGCGGGTAACACCATGGTCTTAAAGCCGGGTGACTCGACGCCGGCGTCGACGTTGTTCATGGCCCAGCTGATGGCCGAGGTACTGCCCGAGGGCGTCTTTGGCGTCGTGTGCGGTGACCGCGACACGGGCAGGGCGCTCGTCGATCACCCGATCCCGGCGATGGTGTCGATTACCGGGTCGGTGCGAGCCGGCATGGAGGTGGCGGGCGCCGCGTCAAATAATCTCAAACGGGTGCATCTCGAACTCGGCGGCAAGGCCCCGGTAGTGGTTTTTGACGACGTCGACGTCGCCGCGGCGGTCGAGACAATCGCCGTCGCCGGCTACTTCAACGCCGGGCAGGACTGCACGGCCGCGACGCGCGTGTTGGCCGGGACGAACGTCTACGGAGAGTTTGTGGAAGCCCTCGCTGAGCAGGCGAAGAGTACCGTGATCGGGCCGCCCGAGAGCGAAGACGCGCTCTTTGGCCCCGTCAACAACCTCAGCCAGTTCGAGCGCGTCACCGGATTCTTAGCGCGCACGCCCAAACACGCGTCGTTGGTGGCGGGCGGCTCGCGCGTGGGCGACGAAGGCTATTTCATTGCGCCCACCGTCGTGGCCGGACTTCACCAGGACGACGAGATGATTCAAAGCGAAGTCTTTGGACCCGTCATTACCGTGCAGAAGTTCTCTGACGAAGCCCAGGCGCTGGAGTGGGCCAATGGGGTTGACTACGGGTTGGCGTCCTCGGTGTGGACGAGAGATCACGGGCGTGCGATGCGTTTTGCTAGAGATTTGGACTTTGGCTGCGTGTGGGTCAATACTCATATTCCCTTGGTCGCGGAGATGCCCCACGGGGGTTTCAAGAAGTCGGGCTACGGCAAGGACCTCTCGACCTATGGCTTTGAGGACTACACGCGCCTTAAGCACGTGATGCACAACCTCGAGTTTTAAGAGGAGCCAACGCTCCTCGCGAACGCGCTGAACGGCGATTGATTAGCGTGGATGGGCGTTCCTAAGTGAAAGGGTGATCAACGATGATCATCGGCGTAGCCAAAGAGATTAAGACCGATGAGTACCGCGTGGCACTGACGCCCGCGGGGGCTCGCGAACTCACCCTCGCGGGACATCGCGTTCTCATTGAACAAGGCGCCGGCGTGGGCTCGTCGATTCTCGACGCGGACTACGAAGCCAACGGCGCTGTGATGGTCGACGGCGCCGACGACGTCTGGAGTGAGAGCGAACTGTTGTTAAAGGTCAAAGAGCCTGTCGCCGCTGAGTACGCTCGCCTCGGCGCGCATAAGAATCAGGTGCTCTTTACTTACCTACACTTGGCGGCGTCGCGTGAGTGCACCACCGCTCTTTTAGCGGGCAACAACGTCGCGATCGCGTACGAGACGGTTCGGCTGCTTGACAACTCTCTCCCGCTCTTGACCCCGATGAGCGAGGTCGCTGGACGTATGGCCCCGCTGGTCGGCGCGTACCATCTCATGCGCCCGGGTGGCGGCCACGGCACCTTGATCGCGGGTGTGCCGGGCGTGGCACCGGCGAACGTCGTCGTTATCGGTGCGGGCGTGTCGGGGCTCGCGGCGGCGACCGTGGCGGTCGGCCTGCATGCGAACGTGAAGATTTTGGATCGCAACCTCGAGCGCCTTCGCCAGGTCGACATTCACTTCGACGGTCGCGTCCAAACCATCGCGTCCACCGCGCATTCAATCGAGGAGGCCTGTCTCGACGCCGACATTGTGATTGGCGCGGTTCTCGTCGTGGGCGCAAAGGCCCCCAAACTGGTGAGTAATGAACTGGTTGGGCGCATGCGACAGGGATCGGTACTGGTTGACATCGCGGTCGATCAAGGGGGGTGCTTCGAAGCGACACGTCCCACTACGCACTCCAATCCGGTCTTTGAGGTCAACGGTTCGATCTTCTACTGCGTCGCCAATATGCCCGGCGCCGTCCCGGCCACGTCGACTCGCGCGTTGTCGAACGCCACATTGCCCTACGTGTTGGAGCTGGCGCGCCACGGCTGGCGTGACGCCGTCGTGGCCGACGACGCGCTGGCCGAAGGGGTCAACGTCGTCAATGGCGCGGTCACCTACGGACCCGTCGCCGATGCGCTGGGTCTTCACTACACGCCGTTGCGCTCACTGCTCTAAGTACGGGCAGTGGCGACAGCCACTCTCACAACAAGTTCCCCGCGCGAGGTGCGTAGCGACGGTGAGCACGAGCAGTCCAGTGGACGGGTCCGGGTAGGCGGATTGGCCCTGGGTCACGGCCGCTTCGTGGGCCACGATGATGGCGTCGTAGTCCTCGCGCGTGGGATCGCATCGTGAGGGATGCGGTCGTGGAATCGATGTAGACACCTGGTCAACCTAACGGCGTTCACGGCTCGACACGCAGTACGACCTTGCCAAATTTTCCCGGTGCGCTGAAGTACTCGTAGGCCGCCTCGCCGTCACGAAGATCAAAGACCTTAGCGAGGGGCACGGTGAGCTCCCCCATTGTCCAACGCGGAATGAGCGTGTCATTGATGAGACGAGCCACGCGCGCTTTCTCTTCGCGAGATCGCGAACGAAGCGTCGAGCCGGTAAACGTCGAGCGCGTTCTCATGATGTTGAGAAGGTCAATCTCGACCCGGTTGCCCGAGCCCACGCCAATCACGACCACGCGCGCGAAGGGATTAAGAATTCGTTGTGCGGCGCTGAGATGGGCCGCGCCGACGAGTTCGAGCACGACGTCCACGTCATGGAGCGAACCGACTTCGTCCAGGGTGACGGTTTCGTCGGCACCCAGGGCGCGTAATTGTGCGTGATGTTCATTCGTTCGCGTGACGGCGATGACCTCAGCGCCTAGGGCGTGAGCGATCTGCACTCCGGCCACGCCCACCCCGCCCGAGGCGCCCGAGACGACAACCCGTTCACCGAAGGCGAGGTGTCCCTGGCTGACCAGTGCGTCGTAGGCGGTGGTGAACGCTTCCGGGAACCCCCCAGCCTCTTCCCAACTCACGTGTTCGGGGAGAAAGAGGAGGTGCTCGCTCGCTACGACGCAGTGGGTCGCTTGCGCACCGCCGCCCACAATCGCGGCAACTCGTCGCCCGAGCAGCGGCTCGATGACCCGCTCACCGACCGCCGTAACGACGCCCGCGAGCTCCAAGCCGGGCACGTCGGGAGGTGATTCCGCGGGGGCCGGGTAAAGGCCCTGGCGTTGCAATACGTCGGCGGCGTTCACGCCCGCGGCGCGTACCTCGACGACGACGTCGAAGGGACCCGGGCTTGGCGTGTCGCGCTCGAGCATCTCGAGCGCACCATCTTTGATGGAGAGAGTCCACACGCGACGAGCCTACGTCGGGCGCAGTTCGACGGTTCTCCGTTAGGGTTTGGTCATGACCCTTTACGACATTCCACTCCAGACGCTCTCGGGCGACGCCAGTTCGTTGGCCGGCTACGAAGGTGAGACCATTCTCATCGTGAACGTCGCGTCCAAGTGCGGACTTACGCCACAGTACGAGGGACTCGAAGCGCTGCAGAAGCAGTACGAGAACAAGGGCTTTAGCGTCGTGGGCTTTCCCTGCAATCAGTTCGCGGGACAAGAACCCGGAAGTGCCGAGGAGATTCAAACGTTCTGCTCAACGACGTACGGCGTGACCTTTCCGCTCTTTGAAAAGATCGACGTCAACGGCGAGCACCAGAGCCCGATCTACGCCGAACTCGAGAAGGTCGCCGACGCGGAGGGCTACTCGGGTGACGTTCGCTGGAACTTCGAGAAGTTCCTGGTCGGCCGCGACGGAAACGTAACGCGCTTCGCGCCCCTGGTGACGCCCGAGGACCCCGTGCTCGTGGCCGCTATCGAATCGGCGCTGCACTAACCAGAACCAACCGTGCGGTGAAGCCGCACGTAGGTGGGTCGAAAACCGTACCGGCGCCAAAAGCTCGCCGCTCGGCGATTCGTCACCCGCCAGTTCGTCTCCACATGGGTGAAACCGGCGTTCTGCGCGTGGTTGAGCGCGTGGTCGATCAGTGCTCGTGCGACGCCGCGGTGTTCGTGCTCGGGTTTGACCGCGACGGCACTGACGAGCAGGGTACGGTCAAACGATCCGCGACGGGCTTCGAGGGGGAACGTCAGGCACTGGGCCACGCCCCGGCCCCGGTACTCCACGACGTAGTGGTGGACTTCGTCGTCGTTGAGCGCCTCAAAGAGTTCCTCGGGGCGCGACGCGTGCTCGAGAAACAGCGAGAAGCTGGGACCCAATCGCTGGGCGTCGTCGAGCACTTGGTCGAGCTCTATCGCGAGGGGTAGGTCATCGACTCCGCCGCGGCGCAGTTGATAGTCGGGTGCCAACCGGTGACGGCGCCGGTCGCCGAGGGCGAGCACGCCTCGAACGTGCATGCGCGCGAAGCCGAGTTCGTACCAGGGTGTCGTGTCGCCGATTTGGTCAAACACCCACACGTAATGTTCGAGGGCGCCTTCTCCAATCCAACTCGTGGCCGCCGCTGCGTAAAGGTTCGCGAGCGCGTCGTCGTCATCAAAGGACACGCCGTCGGGCCCGACCCATGCGCCGTGTCCGTATTCGGGACTCTCTAAAAGCGCACCGTAGAGATGACCGACGACCCTGTCGTTCTCCTCGGCGACCCAGGTCTGGTCGCTCGCGTGGCGCAGCGCATGGGCGAAGTCCTCATCGGAGAACATGGGACTGAGCATCGGATTATGCCGCGCGTCGTGGGTGAGTTGTGCTCGTACTCGCGCCACCACCACGTCGACGTCGCGGAGCTCGAGTGGACGCACGATCATGCAGCCACCGTACTTCTCAGTGTGTAATGGTGGCGGGGTGAGATTGCGAGCGAGCCTCTTTGACATGGACGGACTCTTGATCGACTCCGAGATCTTGTGGCACAAGGCCGAAGTCGAGATCTTCGGCTCGTTGGGCGTGACGCTCGCCCTCGACGTTGGTCGCTCGACGAAGGGAATGTTCGTCAACGAAGTCGTTAATTACTGGTTCGCCCAATTTCCGTGGACCGGCCCTTCCCCGGACGAGGTCGCCGAACAACTGCTCGCGCGCGTGGGTGATCTCGTCGAAGCGGAAGGTCGTCTCTTACCGGGGGCGCACCGGGCCCTTGATCTGGCGGGCGAGCGGGGACCCGTTGCCATCGCCAGTTCAACCCCGATCGCTCTCATCGTTCGATGTCTCGAGCACTTTGAACTCATGGATCGCTTCTCATCGATACACTCCGCCGAGCTCGAACCCTACGGCAAGCCGCACCCGGGCGTCTTTCTCAGTGCGGCGAGCGCCCTGGGCGCCGCGCCGCGCGAGTGTTTGGTGGTGGAGGATTCGGCGGCTGGTGTTCTGGCCGCGAAGGCGGGACGAATGTGCGTGGTAGCGGTGCCGACATTCGAGGATCGTCTCGAACCCGAGTTTGCACTGGCGGATCTCGTGCTGACTTCACTCGAAGATCTCACGCCCGAGTGGCTCGACGAGCGTTTTGCCTAAAGCACCTTGGTAAATCGATAGGCCCCGGGGTAGGAAAACGCCCCGGCCGGGAACTCTTCGACCGGTGTCCAACCGGTTTTTTGATAGAGCGCCAGGGCTTCGGGCTGGGCGTAGCCGGTCTCTAAGTAGAGCTGGGCAAAGCCGCTCTCTCGAGCGCGCTTTTCGAGCGCGCTCATGAGATTGGCCGCGACGCCGTCACGGCGTTGATCGGGCCGTACCCACAGCCGCTTGACCTCACCGAGCATGAGCGCGTCGTCGCCTATGGGTCGAACGCCGACGCCGCCGATTGGGTGACCATCAGCGCGCGCCACGAGGAAGAGACCTCGAGGCGGCAGCAACTCTTCGAACTTCAATTTGAACTCCTCGTCGCTTCCGCCGTAGCGGCGACTCAGTTCGTCAATGGCGGCGTGATAGATGCTGAGGGCGCCATGGGTGGTAATGAGTTCGTCTTCAATTATCAGATTTGACACGACACCACAGTAGGTGGCGGATCGGCGCCGTCATCAGGTTCACTACGATATGAGAGTTCATTGAAGGAGATTTATGTTTCGCCCGGTTAGCGCTGAACTGGATTTTGTGGCCGTTGAAGAAGCCGAACTTGCTCGCTGGCGGGCCAACAACGTCTTCGAACGCTCGATGAAACTACGCGAAGGCGCCGAACCGTGGATCTTCTACGAGGGCCCGCCAACGGCGAACGGCAAGCCGGGACTTCACCACGTGTGGGCGCGGGTCTATAAAGACCTCTTCTGTCGTTATCAGACCATGCGCGGACGTTATGTGGCGCGCCGGGCGGGCTGGGATACCCACGGTCTGCCCGTGGAAGTCCAGGTAGAAAAGCAGCTTGGTATCTCTGGGAAAAAGCAGATCGAAGAGAAAATCGGCGTGGAAGAGTTCACGCGGCTTTGTCGAGAGTCGGTGCTGACGTACGTTGGTGAGTTCGAGCGTCTGACGGAGCGCATTGGCTATTGGGTCGACATGGAACACGCGTACTACACGTTTCACCCTTCTTACATCGAGTCGGTCTGGTGGGAACTCAAGCAACTGTTCGATCGAGGCCTGCTGTACGAGGATTTGAAAGTCATCCCGTACTGCCCCCGGTGCGAAACCGGCCTCTCGTCACACGAACTCGGCCAGTCGGGCGTCTACACCGACGAGACCGACGAGAGTTGTTACGTCCGGTTTCGGCTCATCGACGCGAGTGAACGCACCGATTTGGGAGGCGCGACGCACCTCGCAGTATGGACGACGACGCCTTGGACGCTGATCTCCAACGTCGCCGTTGCCGTCAATCCGGAGGTGGTCTACGGCGTCGTCGACGGCGTGGTGGTGGCGAATGACCTCGTCGCGTCGGTCTTTGGCGAGAGCGCGAAGTCGAGCGCAACGTTCCAGGGCAGCGCCCTCGTGGGTTTGCACTTCGAGCGTCCCTTTAGCGACGTGCCAATGCCCGAGGGCGTGGACGTCTGTTACGTCGTGGGCGCGGAGTACGTCACGACCGATGACGGCACGGGCCTCGTGCACCTGTCGCCGGGCTTTGGCGAGATCGATCGCCAGATCGCCCAAGAGTCTGGACTGCCGACTTTGAATCCCGTAGGTCCCGACGGTACGTTCACCTCGGTCGTCGCGTGGCTCGAGGGCAAACACGTGCGCGACACCAATCATGAAATCAATGACGAATTGGACCGTCGCGGGCTCTTGATTCGACGATTCGATTACACCCACTCGCTGCCGCACTGTTGGCGCTGTGGCACGGTACTCATCTACTGGGCCAAACCCAGTTGGTACATCGCCACCAGCAAGTTCAAGGATCAACTGATCGCGGAGAACTCGACGGTGGACTGGCATCCCGCACACATTCGAGATGGGCGGATGGGCGATTGGCTCGCTAACAACGTCGACTGGGCGCTGTCGCGCGACCGCTACTGGGGAACGCCGTTGCCCATATGGCGCTGCGACGACGGCCACCTCACTTGCGTCGCGTCACGCGACGAGCTGTCAGCGCTGGCGGGGCGAGATCTGAGCGACGTGGAACCGCACCGTCCGGCGATTGACGAAGTCGTCTTGCCGTGTCCGAGTTGTGGCGAGCCCGCTCGCCGGGTTGAACCGGTAATCGACTCGTGGTTTGACGCTGGTTCGATGCCCGCCGCCCAGGTGGGCTACCCCCACGTCGCGGGTAGCGGCGAGGCGATGCAGTTCCCCGCGCAACTCATCGCCGAGGCAATCGATCAGACGCGCGGATGGTTTTACACCCTTCTCGCTGTCAACACGCTGGTCTTTGGCGCGAAGCCCTACGAGCACGTGCTCTGTCTAGGTCACATCGTGGACGAGAGCGGCAAGAAGATGAGTAAGTCCGTCGGCAACATCATCGACCCGTGGACCATCCTGGACACGCGCGGCGCGGATCCCCTGCGCTGGTGGATGTTCTCTCAAGGTTCGCCGTGGACTTCTACCCGTGCGGCTCTGAGCGCGATTGACGCGTCGATGCGTGAAACGCTCGCGACGCTTTGGAACACGTTCAGCTTCTTTACGACCTACGCGTCGCTCAATAAATTCGACCCCCACGACCCAGAGATCCCCCCCTTCGAGGAGCGAAGCGCCATCGATCAGTGGATTCTCTCTCGAGTCGAGAGCGTGACCGACGCCGTGACCTCGGCCCTTGACTCGTACGAGCCGCTCGGCGGGGCCAATGCGCTCGCGCAGTTGATTGACGATCTCTCGAACTGGTACGTACGGCGAAGCCGCCGTCGTTTTTGGCGCACCGACCCTCGCGCTCCCAGGTCGGATTCCCTCGCCGCTCAGGCGACGTTGCTCGAGGCGCTCCAGCGCATCACCATACTTTTGGCGCCTTTTTGCCCACTGCTCACCGAGCGGCTTTACCAAGAACTGAATCAGGTGAGCGATAACGACTCGGTGCATCTAGTGGACTGGCCCGCGGCGAATCCGCGGCGCCGCAACGAGACCCTGGAATCCTCCATGGACGTGGCTCGGCGTCTGACGTCGCTCGGGCGCGCGGCGCGGGCCGACGCAGGGGTCAAGGTTCGCCAGCCCCTCGCGCGCGCCCTGATCTTTCTGACGCCGAGTTCGCCGCGCCCGCCCGCGGGCATCGTCGAGGACGAACTCAACGTCGATGTTCTCGAGTACGGTCGAGAGCTCGCCGAGGTCTTGAAGTTTGAACTCGTGCCTAACTTTCGAGTCGTGGGCCCGCGCCTGGGCGAGGCGGCCAAGGAACTCAAAGGGGCGCTCGCCGCGCTCGACTCGGTGGCCGCGGCTTCCGCCCTTGAAGCAGGCCGGTCGGTGAGCGTCACGTTGTCAACGGGAATCTTTGAACTGACGAGCGACGACGTCGAGTTGCGAGTGCAGGGTCAGGGGAGTTTCGCCGTGTCGCGCGACGGTGCCGAGGTCATTGCCCTTGATCTGACGCTCGACGACGGCCTTCGCCGACGGGGTTACCTACGAGACGTGGTTCGCCAGGTACAGGATCTGCGAAAGAACTCGGGTTTCGAGGTCGCCGATCGCGTCGTGTTGAACGTCACGGGTCTCGACGACCTCGCACAGGGATTCGCGGAACTCGCGACTGAGGTGCTCGCTGCCGAGGTGCTCGTCACCCAGGGTCTCGGCGAAGGGATCGCGCTCGAACTGGACGACGGGCGCGAGGCCCGCGCGTGGGTGAGGCGCATTTAGCGCGACGCGTTGAGCTTGGTCAGCAGCGCCGTGAGCGAGAGACGTTCCGTGTCGCTCAGACGCGCGGCGAGGTGTTCGTCTAGGTATCTCAGGTGCACGCCGAGCGCTTCGTCGAGTTTGGAGTTGCCAGCGTCGGTGATGGCCACATAGATGGCGCGTCGGTCGTTCGAGCAGTGTTCGCGGCGGACGAGTTCGGCGCCCTCCAGTCGATCGATGAGCCGGGTCGTGCCGCCGGACGAGTGAAAGATCGCCTCAGCCATCTGGTTCATCTTCAGACGACCTTCAGGCGCCTCGCGAAGTTGGATGAGTACCTCAAACCAGGCGAGGGGCAGTTCGCACGTGTCCTCGAGCACGGTGCCCAGGTCCTTTGAAAGGCGCGCGTTCGTTTCGAGCATGAGGCCAAAGAGGGCCACTTTTTCGTTGCTGGAGGGGCACGCACCGGGCTGCATGGTCATGAAACCATCATAGCATTTATCTGTCTCTAAAGATATTGCTTGACAAGTAGTTGCAGAAGCAACTATAATGGTGAAACATTGCAAATGTGCAATGAAAAGAGGAGATCCACAATGAGTAATTTTCCCGTTCCCGGTGTTTACACCATCGATCCCGTCCACTCGGGCGTCGGCTTTATCGCGCGCCACCTCGTCGCATCGAAAGTTCGCGGTAATTTCAGCGAATTTTCCGGTTCGATCACTATCGGAGAGACCGTAGAAAGCTCGTCGGTCGAGGCGACCGTCCAAGCGGCCAGCATCTCGACCAACAATGAGATGCGCGACAATCACTTGAAGAGCGCCGACTTCCTCGAATTCGAGAAGTACCCCACGCTCACCTTTAAGTCCACGAAGTTCTCGTCCAAGGGTGGCGACGACTACGAGATGGTCGGCGATCTTTCGATTCACGGCGTCACGAAGTCGGTGAACTTTGATCTTGAGTACCTCGGATCGGGTCCTTCAATGGCTCCGGGAGTGACGGTGACTGGATTTGAGGCCCGCGCGGAGATTGACCGTCGCGACTTTGGCGTCAGCTTCAATGGCACCCTCGAAAACGGCAGCGTGGTCGTAAGTAACAAGATCGTGCTCGAGCTTGCGGTGGAGGCTTCGAAGCAGAGCTAAGTACTCCAGCGCTGTGCCGATGCCGGGGGCGAGTCGCCCCCGGCATCTTGCTCGATACGATGGTGGCGTGTCGGAGAACCCCAAGGGCAAGGTCGTCAAGTCGAGCATCGGCGTACTCGGCGCGCTCGCGACCATTATCTCGGTGTGGTGGTTCGCCTTTCGCCCGCGTCGCCACAAAGACGAGTCGTAGTCCGCTGAAGGCAGGGCGCGAGTACGTCGCCCGATAGTTTGATGAGTGATGGCGTTGGCCTCGTTAGCTCCTTTGCGGCACCGAAGTTTCGCGCTCGCCATGACGTCGTCGTTCGTCTCGTCCGTGGGGACGTGGATGCAGAATGTGGCGCTGGGCATCTATCTCACCGAGACCACTCGCAATCCCATCTGGTTGGGACTCTTGACGGTGGCGGCCTGGGCGCCGGCCGTCATTGGTGCGCCACTCGGCGGAGTCGTGGCCGATCGCTGGAGTCGCCAGCGCTGGATACAGCTCAACAACCTGATGATGACGGGTACGGCGAGTGCGCTCGCCGTGGCGGCCGTGACGCACCATCTCTCTCCCCGGTTGGCCTGTTTTCTCGCGGTGGGCGAAGGACTCTGTGGTTCGGCGTCGTGGGCGGCGTGGCAGTCGCTGCTGCCCGACCTCGTCGAAAAAGATGAGGTCCTCGCCGCCGTGTCGCTCTCGTCGGCCCAGTTCAATTTGGGACGCGTCATCGGTCCAGTCTTCGCGGCGTTGGCCCTCACGCTCGGTTCCGTAAGTCTCTGTTTTGCGGTCAACGCCTTGTCCTTCTTCTTCGTGTTGGTGATCTTCTCGTTCGTGCGCAGCGCGCCACGGCCCAAGCCCACCACGCGGGTTCACTTCATCGCGGAAACGCTCTCGGGCGCGAGGCGGGCTTGGGCCGTCAAGGGTTGTCGTCATCCCATCTTGGGCGTGGCGGTGATCGCGGTGATCGCGGGCCCCTTCATTGCCCTCGTGCCCGCGATGGCCATCATCGTGTTGCACGCCGGCAAGATCGGTACCACCTGGTTGGTGACGGCCCAGGGAGTCGGCGCCGTCACCGGCGCGTTGACGTTGCCGGCCGTCGCAAAACGTACGTCACGGCTGAAGGTTCTTCGAGGTTCCATCTACGTGCTCGCGGGCTCGCTGGCGCTGTACGCCGTGGCGCCAAATTTGGTGAGTTCGGTGGTGGTCATGGTCTTCTTAGGCGGCGCCTACATGGGAACGATGACCGGGCTTAATACCTCGGTGCAGCTGCACGCGCCACAGGCCGAACGCTCGAGGATCCTCGCTTTGTACATCTTGTCGCTGTCGATGTTCTATCCCCTGGGGGCGCTCGTGCAGGCCGACTTGGCCAAGAGTTTTGGCGTACGCCCCGTCACGCTGGTCGCGGCCGGTGCTCTTCTTTTTGTGCTGGTCCTCGTCAGAGTTTTCAGCCCTGATTTCTGGCTGGAAATGGGACCGCCCCCGGTTGAAGCGCCCATATTGCTGGCAGACTAGGGCCATGCCCTTTGTCTCTATAAATCCCGCCAACGAGAAGGTCGTCGCGCAGTACCCCGCGCACACGCCCCAACAGGTCGACCAAGCTCTCGACGTCGCTTCGCGCGCGTTTCAGAGCTGGAAAGCCACGTCGTTTATCGATCGCGCGCGAGTGATGGTTCGAGCGGCCGAACTGCTCGAAAGTGAGATACCGGTCGTCGGCGAACTGATGACCAGTGAAATGGGAAAGACCTTCGCGTCGGCCAAAGGTGAAGCGATGAAGTGCGCGATGACGATGCGCTACTTCGCCGAGCACGCCGAAGGGATGCTGCAAGAGCAGAGTGTCGCCACCAGCGGCTCGCGCAGTGGCGTGCGCTTTGATCCCACGGGCGTGATTTTCGCGGTCATGCCCTGGAACTTTCCTCTCTGGCAGGTCATTCGCATGGCCGCGCCCACGATCATGGCTGGCAACGTCGTGATGTTTAAGCACGCGTCCAACGTGCCGGGCTGTGCCAAGTATCTAGAGGACCTCTTTCTTCGAGCCGGCTTCAGTCCAGGCGTGATGACCAACGTCTTCGTCGATCACGATCGGGTGTCGTCGATCATTGGCGACCCTCGCGTCGTGGGCGTCACGCTCACGGGTTCTGAACGGGCCGGACGTTCGGTGGCCGAACTGGCGGGCACCCATCTGAAGAAGTGCGTGCTCGAGCTCGGCGGCTCCGATCCCTTCGTCGTCGCCTCGTCGGCCGACATGGACGCGACGGTGCCCTTGGCGGTGACCGCGCGGATACAAAACAACGGCCAGGCTTGCATCGCGGCGAAGCGCTTCATCGTGGTGCGCGATCGCTCCGACGAGTTTCTCGAAAAGTTCGCCGCCGCGATGAGTGCCGTTCGTATGGGCGATCCCATGGACCCGGCCACGGGACTGGGACCACTGGTCTCTCGGTCCCAGCGCGACGAACTGGCCAATCAGGTGACCTCCTCGGTCGCGGCGGGCGCCGTGGCGATGACCGGCGGCGAGGTACCCGAAGGCGCCGGGTTTTTCTATCCGGCGACGGTCCTGACGAACGTGCCCGCGGACTCGCGCGCGGGCTGTGAGGAGCTCTTTGGCCCGGTGGCCGTCGTGTACGTCGCCGACGATCTCGACGACGCCATTCGCGTCGCGAACGATACTCCCTGGGGACTCGGCGGTTCGATTTGGGCGAAGGACGAGCGTGAGATCAACGAGGCCATCGAGCGTCTCGACGTCGGTTTGGTCTTCGCCAATGCGATCGTCGCCTCCATGCCGGAATTGCCCTTTGGGGGCACGAAACTGTCGGGTTTTGGCCGCGAGCTGTCGAGATTTGGTACGCGCGAGTTCACGAACGCTAAGTCCTTTTTTGTCGCATGAGCGAGCGGTACTACTTCGACCACGGCGCGTCCGCCCCCCGGCGCCCCGAGGTGGCCGACGCCATGGCGCCCTGGCAGCACGGCGTGGTGGGCAATCCATCGGGTAGCCATCGGGCCGCGCGCGAGGCCCGCCAGGCGGTGGAAGAGGCGCGCGATGAAGTGGCGGCGTTCGTGGGCGCGAAGCCCGGCGGCGTCATCTTCACCGCCGGGGGCACCGAGTCGTGCCACCTGGCAGTGGTGGGCGTGACGAATCACCATCGCCGTACTCACGAGCGTTCCGAAATCCTCATCTCCAAGATCGAACACCACGCCGTCATGGACGCGGCCGAAGTTATGGCGCGCGATCACGACAACGTCAGTGTGCGCTACGTCGAGGTGGACGCTGACGGCGTGGTCGATCTGGACTCGCTGCACGAGTTGCTCAGCGAAGACACGGCCCTGGTCAGCGTGATGGCGGTCAACAACGAGACGGGTGTGCGCCAGCCCCTCGACGGCGTGAACTCAATCTCCAAGAGTCTTATTCCCGGCGGCGTCACGACGCACACCGACGCCGTCGCGGCGGCGCCGTGGCTGAGCCTGTCCACCATCACCGCGTCGATCGACCTCATCTCGATCTGTGCACACAAACTCGGCGGTCCGGTCAACAGCGGGGCGCTCATCATGCGCAACGACGTCGCCATGGACGCGGTGATCCCCGGCGGGGGTCAAGAACGTGGTCGACGCGGCGGCACGGTGGACGTGGCGGCGGCGGTCGGCTTGGCGACCGCGCTGCGCCTGACCAAGCGCGACATGGCCGAGGTCACCGATCGGGTCCTGGACTTTCAAGAAAAGTTGATCGCGGCGATGAGTTTTCTGCCGGGCTGTCAGGTCACGGCGTCGGGAGCTGCCCGGGTACCGGGCACGGTGCACGTGACCTTCGAGGGACTCGCCAGTGACGAGCTGCTCTTTCTCTTGGATCAAGAGGGCGTCTTTGCGTCGGCGGCGGCGAGCTGCTCGAGTGGCGCCGAGACGCAAAGTCACGTGCTGGCGGCCATGGGCATCGCGCCCGAGCGGGCTCGGGGTTCGATCCGCTTCACCATGGGCGGTGAAACCACCGAAGGAGACGTGGACGCGCTGATTCAGATCATCTCGTCGGTGGTCTATCGACTTCGAGCCGAGGCTTAGTCACCTTTCCGCCTGGCAGAATAGAGGCGTGAAAGTTCTCGTAGCCATGAGCGGGGGAGTCGATTCGTCGGTGGCGGCCGGACTCTTGCTCGAGCAAGGTCACCAGGTCGTGGGTGCCACGTTGAAACTCTGGGGCGGTGTCTCGGACTCGGGGTGCTGTTCGGTCGGTGACGTCGACGACGCGCGACGAGTCGCCCAGACGCTGGGCGTCGATCACCACGTCTTTAACTACACCGAAGAGTTTGAGCGCGACGTGGTGGCGCCGTTCGTCGCGGGTCATCTGGCGGGCCGCTCACCGAATCCCTGTATCGAGTGCAATCGCCATATCAAGTTCGACTTGCTTTTCGAGCGAGCGCGGCGACTCGGCTTTGAGGCGGTCGCGACGGGACATCACGCGCAGGTCGTTTCGCGCCAGGGGTCGCACTACCTCGTGCGTGGCGCCGACGACCAGAAGGATCAGAGTTACGTCTTGGGGTACTTGCGCGCCGAGCAGCTCGCGCGCTTGCTCTTGCCGATTGGCCATCTACAAAAGAGTGAGGTGCGAGCGCACGCCGAGAGAATGGGTCTGCGAACGTGGGACAAGCCCGACAGTCAAGACGTCTGTTTCATCGAAGCGTCCAAGGGCCGCGAAGTCTTCTTGCGCCAGCGCGCCACGTTAACCACGGCGACGATCGTCGACGCCACGACCGGCGAAGAACTCGGCGAGAGCGCCGCCGCGGAGCTGATGACCGTGGGGCAACGTCGCGGCGTCTTGCCGGGCCGAGACGGACAAAAGCGCTACGTGTCGCGCGTGGACCTTGCGGCCAGGCGCGTGGAAGTGGGACGTCTCGAAGAGATTCTCATCTCCTCGGTAGGTCTCGAGGAGGAGTCCTTGACCTTCGCGCGCGAGCGCTTAGGCGACGGCGACACCGTCCTCGCCCAGTGCAGCGCGCACGGACGACCCCAGCTCGCGACCGTTCGCCATCAAGGACGCTGGTGGCTCGAACTGCACGCGCCGTCGCGCCCCGTCGCGCCCGGACAGTCGGTCGTGCTGTATCGAGTCGATGATCCCACGGTCGTGGAAGGCGCGGCGATCGTCACGAACTCGTGACCCTGGCCGAGCGCGTCGCGTGGCTGCGCGGCGAAATTATCCGTCACAACGAGGCCTACTTCATTCACGACACGCCGAACATCCCCGACGCCGATTACGACGTCCTAGTGCGCGAACTTCGCGCGATCGAGGCTGAGCACCCCGAACTTCGCGACGCGAACTCGGTGTCCGAGCAGGTGGGTGCGCGCGACAGCACGCTGTTTCAAGAGGTAGTGCACGCCGAGGCGATGTTGAGTCTCGACAATGTCTTTGACGCCCACGAACTGCGCCAGTGGTCCGAGCGTGTCGCCAAGGGCCTCGGGGCTGACCCCACGACGTTGCGCTTTGCCGTTGAGCCGAAGATCGACGGACTCGCCCTCTCCATCACTTACGTGAATGGCACGTTGCAACAAGCGGCCACCCGGGGCGACGGGCGCGTCGGTGAAGACGTGACCGACAACGTGCGCACGATCCGCAACGTGCCAGCGGCGTTACCCGGCGTGGCCCGCGGTCGCCTCGAGGTGCGCGGTGAAGTTTTTCTCGCTCGAGATGATTTCCACGACTTGAATGCTCGCCAGCGAGCGCTGGGCGCGAAAGAGTTCGCCAATCCCCGCAACGCGGCGGCGGGCAGTTTGCGGCAAAAGGATCCACACGTCAGCGCCCAGCGACCGCTATCGTTTCTCGCCTACCAACTCGTTGACGTGTCCGGCTCGATCCCCTTCGCGAACTACCTCGAGACGATTCACCAGCTCGCCGACTGGGGATTCCTCACCGCCGAGCAGACCCGTCTCGAAGTGGGGGCCGAGGCGATGATCGCTCGAAGCGACTGGTACGAAGAGCATCGTCACGACTTTCGTTTCGACATCGACGGGGTCGTGATCAAGCTTGACGACTTTGCCCAACGCGGACAACTGGGCTTTACCAGTCGCGCCCCTCGATGGGCGATCGCGCGCAAACTGCCGCCCGAAGAACGCACGACTCGACTGCTTGCCATTGAGGTGTCCATCGGACGAACGGGGCGCGCCACGCCCTACGCCGTACTCCAACCGGTCGTCGTCGCCGGATCGACGGTGTCAATGGCCACCTTGCACAACCAAGACCAGGTGGCCGCGAAGGACGTGCGCCCGGGCGATCTGGTAATTGTGCGAAAGGCCGGCGACGTGATACCCGAAGTGGTGAGCGCCGTCGCCGAGCCGGGTAAGCGACGGGCCAAGAAATGGACGTTTCCCACGAACTGTCCCGACTGCGGCCAGCCACTCGAACGTGCCGGCGACGAAAGCGACACGTACTGTGTGAATCCGGCCTGTCCGGCGCAACTCCTCCACCAGATCGTGCACTTCGCCTCTCGCGGCGCGCTCGACATCGAGGGCCTCGGAGAACAGCGAGTTGCCCAACTGCTCGGCGCAGGTCTCGTCAGTGACGTGGCCGATCTCTTTACGCTGCGCGCGGTTGACCTCGCCGCCCTGGAGGGGTTGGGCGAACTCTCGGCCACGTCGCTCGTACGCGAGATCGAAAACGCCAAATCGACACCGCTCAGTCGAGTGCTCGTGGGACTGGGCATTCGTCACGTGGGTCCGGTGGCCGCACGAGAACTCGCGATGCATTTTCGAACTTACGCGGCCCTCGCCGGCGCGCCGCTCGAAGAACTCGAGGCCCTGGCCGGGATCGGTCCAGTCATCGCTCAGTCGGTCTATCAGTACTGTCGTGAAGGGGAGAGCCGCGAGCGCGCCGCGCGTTTCGTGGCTGACGGGCTCTCGCTCATCGAATCGGCGAGCGAGCGAGCCCTCGAAGCGACGCTCGAGGGCAGAGCCGTCGTCGTCACGGGAGCGCTCGTGGGGTACTCGCGCGACGGCGCCGAAGCCGCCATCGTCGCACGGGGCGGGACCTCGCCTGGCTCGGTGTCGAAGAAGACCTACTGCGTCGTGGTGGGCGAGGCGCCCGGGGCGTCCAAACTCGCGAAGGCCGAGGAGTTGGGGGTTCCGCGCGTGGGCGCGAATGAGTTCGAGACGCTCCTCACCACCGGAACCTGGACCAGAACCCTCACCTAGGCCTTCCTTACTAGGGTTTAGCCGATGGCGCCAACCTTTTCTCTCGGCTACACCCTCGCGGGACGTTACCGAATCCTCGAACTGCTCGGCGTCGGTCAGACCGCCGAGGTCTACCTGGCCGAGGATCTCTCCTTGCATCGGCGCGTCGTCGTGAAGGTTCTCTTGGCGGATCTGGCGGCCCACGAAGATCTCCGTCGAACGTTTCGCGACCACATCGTTCGTGCCTCGACGTTAAGTCACCCCCATCTCGCGCGCGTCTTTGACGGGGGACAGGAGTCCGGCGCGATCTTCATGATCAGTGAGTACTTGAGCGGGGGATCATTAGAAGACGTGCTCAGCGCAGGACGTCGTTTGAGCGTGGACGACGGCGCGCGTTTGGGCCGTGACGTCGCGAGCGCGCTGGGCTACGCGCACGAGCACGGTTTCGTGCACGGCTCGCTCTCGCCCTCAAAGCTCCTATTTGATGATGAGGGCCGAGTGCGCGTGAGTGACGTCGCGTTGGCCGGACTCGCCACGACGTACCGCGAGCGAATGACCCTCGATGACGCGCGCTACCTCTCACCCGAGCAGGCCGTGGGCGAACCGGCGAATCCCAAGAGTGACGTCTACGCTCTCGCGTTGATCCTCTTTGAGGCAGTTACTGGCAGCGTCGCCTTTGAGGGCTCGACGCCTGAGGCCGTGTTGCGTGCTCGACTGAACGCGCCCCTGCCGGTGCGTTTGGAACTCGGCACGCTCGACATGATTCTCGCCCAAGCGGCGGTGCCCGATCCTCGCCTTCGTCTCGACGCCGAGCAGTTCTCGGCGCGACTGAGCGCGGTCATTGGTGACGTCGCGCCCCTGGTCGTTCGACCGGGCAACGACACACTCCCGCTCTTGGCGAATTTCTCGCCCCCCGAACCGCGACACTCGATCGGCTTTCGTGCGCCCTCGCCCGATCAGATCGTGGGGGGAACGATTGGATCGGGTGGCGGGTTTCCTCGCGCGCCTCGATCTCGCGCCGCCGGTGAGGGAACTGACTCGCGCGGGCCCCGAGGTCCCCTGGGGCGAACCCCTCGATTCGAACGGGCCCAGTACGACTTACCGCGCGCGTCACGTCGCCGATGGGGCTTTCTCATCGCGGCGCTGGTCATCGTGGTCGCGACCATCGGCGCTGGGGCCGCGTGGAAGTCGGGTCTCTTCGCGAAGAAACTGACCGTACCGAGATTGATCGGACTTAGCCTCACCCAGGCGTCCAGCGCCCTCACGGGCGACGGCTTCACCTTGACGGTGAACCATCGCGTGCACTCAACCAGCGTGGCGGCGAACGACATCGTCAGTCAGTCGCCGCTGGCCGATTCCAGCGCGAAATCGGGCCAAGTTATTACGGTGAGCGTCTCGGACGGACCGATACTCGTCACGATGCCGACGAACCTATTGGGCGAGACGTGCGCGAACGCCACGACGCAACTCACGGCGCTGCACGTTATCGCGCAGTGCCCCTCGTCGGCCGCGATCTACTCGAGCACGGTCGCGCTTAATGGCGTCGCTCGCGTGCTCTATCGAACGTCCGTCAATCCGACTTCGGTGCCCCGCGAGGCGACGGTGGTGCTCTCGCTCTCGAAGGGGCCAGCGGTCGGCACGACTACCACCACCACCACGCCGACGTCGGGGACCACCACGACCACCATCGCCGGCGAGGGGCCAAGGGCGGTGCCGAACGTGGTGGGTGACAACCAGGCCCAGGTCTACGCGGCTTTTCACGTAGCCCAGCTGTACTTCTCGACCACTGGCCCCAATCACAATTCCACCAAGTGGACGACCGTGGTCTCGGAAAGCCCGGTCGCGGGCACCATGGTCAAATGGCACTCCTACGTGACCTTGACGGTCAAATGAGTGATGGTTGCGAACTTTGCGAAGCGGCCGTCGTCACCAGGCGCTACTTCGAAGACGACACGTGTTGGATCGGTGACTGTGAGGTCTGCCTCGTGCCGATGGTGGTCTGGCGGGTGCACGACGCCGCGCCTCCAGCCGAGGTGATACGGCACCTGCACGACGCGCTGGCCGTGGTGGCCGACGAGGAGTTCGCGGCCACGCCGTGGACCATAGATGACCATATGCGAAATATTCCCGATCACTACCACGCGCACGCGCGGCCCCCGTACTTCTGGCGCCGGGGTCTGCGTTAGTGGGCCGGTGTTCGTCGTTACAATCGATTCACCACATCATTTAGGGAGACTTCATGGGAGCACTTGACGGTCGCGTTGCCATCATCACGGGAGCCGGGCGAGGTATCGGGCGCGAACACGCTCTGCTGTTCGCCGCCGAAGGGGCCAAGGTCGTCGTGAACGATCTCGGTGGTGGACTGGACGGTTCCTCCCAGGAGGCCACACCGGCCGAGGAGGTCGTCGCCGAGATCCGCGCCATGGGCGCCGAGGCGGTCGCCAACCACGACAACGTCGCTACCTGGCAGGGTGGGGAGCGACTCGTCCAATGCGCGCTGGAGAATTTTGGCGACCTGCACGTGCTGGTCAACAACGCGGGCATCTTGCGCGATCGCGTTCTGGTTAATCTCAGCGAAGAGGACTGGGACGCGGTCATCAACGTGCACTTAAAGGGCCACTTCGTGCCGTCACGCCATGCGGCCACGTACTGGCGCGAGCAGGCCAAGTCCGGCAAGGTCGTCAAGGCGTCGATCATCAACACTTCGTCCACCTCGGGCCTCTTGGGCAACATCGGACAGTCGAACTACGGCGCCGCCAAGGCCGGTATCGCCGCGTTTAGCGTGATCATCGCCGAAGAGCTCGGCCGCTACGGCGTGCGCGTGAATGCGATCGCGCCCGCGGCGCGTACGCGCATGACCGAGTCGACGCCTGGTCTGTCGGACTACGTCGTGAAGCCCTCCGACGCGGCGGTCTTTGACAAGTGGGACCCCGCCAACATCTCGCCGCTGGTGGCGGTCCTTGCGATGGAGGACTGCCCCGCGACCGGACAGGTCTTCTTCGTTCAGGGGGGCACCGTTCGAAAGTTCCAGAATTGGACCATGACCGAGACGCTTGAACAGAACGACCGCTGGTCGGTGAGTGAGCTCGCCGCGCAACTGCCCACTTTGCTCTAGTGAGCGACGAGGGTCCGCTGGCGCACCTCGATCGTGAGGACCCCGACGGACTCTTAAACGCGCGCACCGATCCAGGAAGCGCCGCCTTTGGCACGCTGGGCAGCGAAGCCGGGAGTGACCTCAACTGGTTCTTGCTTTTGCGCCAGCGAGTCCAAGACAAAGCCGCCGCCTCGTCGAAGTATCCCTGGTGGGTCCTGTGGTCGTTGCTCGCGGGACTGTTCGCGCTGAATTTCACCTTCACCGTCTTTATCGTGGCGTTGCCCACGGTCGCGGCGCAGTTTCACACCTCGGTGACGGTGCTGACCTGGACCATGGTGGGCCCGCTGCTGGCCTACGGCCTGGCCGCGCCGATTCTCGGCAAGACCGGTGACATCTTTGGTCACCGTCGTCTTTATCTCTTCGGGCTGATTGGCGCGATGGTCTCGGCGATCTTGACCGCGCTTTCACACAACGTCGACATGCTGCTCCTCGCGCGCACGCTCGACGGCGTCCAGGGCGCCGCGACCGGGACTGCCTCGGGGGCGCTCATTAATACGGTCTTCTCGCGTGAAGAACGGGTGAAGGCGATGGGATGGTGGAGTCTGGTGGGCGCGGGCGGTCCCGTCATCGGTCTCTCGCTCGGTTCGCCCATCATCGCGGCCCTCGGATGGCGTGCGCTCTTTTGGTTCCAACTGATCTTCATCGTGGTGGCCTTTGGCATCGTCGTCACGGTGCTGCCGAGTCGGCGCGGCTTCGACCACGAAGAGGCGGAGAAGAAGGCCCAAGCCCGTCAAGAGTTCAAGAAGTTGGACTGGTTCGGCAGCTGGTCGCTGTCGATCGCGGTGACGGTGTTGATGCTCGGACTTTCGATCGGGCCTTCGCTCGGTTGGACCAGTGGGTGGACGGTGGGCGCCACTGTGTTGAGTGTCGCATCGACCGCGGTGTTCATCTATCGACTCCACCACGCGGCCAATCCGCTCATTCCCGCGTACTACTTTCGACGGCGAAACTTCGTCATGCCCCTCATGCTGCGAGCGACGGCGAACTTCGCGTACTTCGGCGCGTTCTTCTTGTTCCCTCTCCTCATGGAGCAGGGCTACAGCTACTCAATCTCTCGGGTGGGCGCCCTGGCAATCGCTCGACCGCTCACGTTCGCGCTCTCCTCGCCGATCGCTGGGTACGTCGCGATTCGAATTGGCGAACGGCGCAGCGCGGTGGCCGGCGCGGCGTTTCTCACGGCCTCGCTGGGACTCTTTGCGCTGCTCCAACCAAGCTCGGGCGTGTGGTGGGTGATCATCGCGCTGGCCCTCTCGGGACTCGGCATGGGCGTGGCGATGCCGTCGTCGAGTTCGGTCATGGCCAACGAAGTCAAGGTCACGGAGTTCGGCGTGATGTCGGCTGCGCAGCTGCTCGCCATGCAAGTAGGCGAGGTGGCGGGCATCCAAGTCCTCGAGACCGTGCAACAGTCGATTGCGCGAAAACGCGGCCTCGCCCACGCGCACCCCGGCGCGGCCCTGCTCGGCACTTTTCACACGTCATTCGTCATCGGCACGTGCGTGGCCGTCGTGGGTCTCGTGGCCGCGACCTTCATGCGTTCGGTTCCGCGCGCTCGAGCCACGAAGTCGATCTAAGGCTGCCGGTAGTCTTAGGGCCTATGACCGTTGACATTCTGCCGGGCTGTGAACCCTTTTCCCACCACGGCAACTCCTCGGGGGTGCTGGTGGTGCACGGATTTACGGGCAATCCCGTCACGGTGCGCGCGATCGGCGTACGGGCGGCCGAGGCCGGGTACAGCGTTGAGCTGCCGCGTCTCGCCGGTCACGGGACGACAGTAGAAGACATGATCACTACCACCTGGGCCGATTGGTCGCGCGACGCCCTCGAGGCCTACGACACGCTGAGCGCCCGGTGTGATCGGGTGGCGGTGGTGGGCCTTTCGATGGGTGGGGCGCTGGGCGCGCGCGTGGCCGAGGTTCGCCCGACGGTCGCGGGCTGCGTCCTTATCAATCCCGTCGTCAAGGCGCTGCCCGGGGAGTTGTTGGAAGGAATTCGCCAACTCCTCGAGGCCGGCGTCCACACCGCGGAATCGATCGGCTCGGACATCAAGAAGGCGAGCGCGGACAACGCCGGCTACGACGCCACGCCCCTCGCGCCCGTGCTGAGCCTGTCGGAGGGCTTAGAGACCGTGAACGAGCACCTGGCAGCGATCACCGCGCCAATCTTGTTGATCTCGAGCCGAGAGGATCACGTGGTCACCTCGGACAACGGCGACGAACTCGTGGCCAGGGTCTCAGGACCCATCGAGCGGGTCTGGCTCGAAAACTCCTATCACGTGGCGACGATGGACAACGACCAGCAGCTCGTCGAGTCCTTGACCTTGGACTTTCTCGCCCGAGTGCTTTCGTAATGGCCTCGCCGCTACGACGAGAGGACGTCGCGAAGGTCGCCAAACTGGCGCGCCTGACCTTGAGCGAGGACGAGCTCGATCTCTTTACCGAGCAGCTCGGCCAGGTCCTCGAACACGCTAAGGACATCGCGGCGTTGAATCTCGA
>PLBM01000079.1 GCA_003134515.1 Acidimicrobiaceae bacterium
CCGCCCAGCCAGCGCTTGTTGATGTAGGGCTGGTTGGCCCGAGCCGACTCCTGGGCAACCGGCTCCTGGGCCTGCTTCTTGGTGCCCACGAAGAGGACCACCCCGCCGTCCTCCACGGTCTTGCGCACGAACCGGTAGGCGGTGTCGATCCGGTCCAGGGTCTGTTGCAGGTCGATGATGTAGATGCCGTTGCGTTCGCCGAAGATGAACCGCTTCATCTTCATGTTCCAACGCCGGGTCTGGTGCCCGAAGTGCACGCCCGAGTCCAGCAGTTCTTGCAGTGTGACGAGTGCCACGATCCAATTTCCTTTCGTATGGTTGCTTCAACCCCGAGGAGCACCGCGAACGGCGACCGTACGAAACCACGGGGACAACTCACTCGCTCGCCCACTCTGGGAGAGCCAGACCATGTTAGTCGCTCGCGTTACCTAGCCTCTTGGGTGGGTCTGACGGTGAACTTTTTGCAACCGAGATTTTGAGACATGGGTGTAGATCTGGGTGGTGGTGAGACTTTCGTGACCAAGGAGTTCTTGGACCACGCGCAGGTCGGCGCCGCCTTCGACAAGGTGCGTGGCGTAAGTGTGACGAAGTGCGTGGGGATGAACGTGACCACGCGCGACACGATGATCGAGAATGCGGCGAACGTCGCGCGGACCGAGACGGTTTGCCCGTCGATTCAAGAAGAGCGCGTTCGGCGGTGAGTCGACACGCAACACCTCGTCTCGGGCGTCTTCGATCCACAGTCGCAACGCTTCGAGCCCTCGTCGATGCAGGGGCACGATGCGCTCCTTGCGGCCCTTACCGAGCACGCGCAGGAGACCTTGGGCGAAATCAATACTCGCGAGGTCGAGACCGCAGAGCTCGGACACGCGAAGTCCGGCGCCGTAGAGGACCTCACACACCGCGCGATCGAGCGTGGCCCATTCGTCTTCACCCCAGTCGTCATCCAGGAGATTTTCGAGTTGCTCACGAACCACGATCTTGGGCAGTTGGTGCGCCGGGCGCGGCGCCAGCAAACGCGCGGCGGGACTCACCGCGAGGTGCCCGCGTTCAACCAACCACGAAAAGTAACTTCGAAGCGACGCTCGACGACGAATAATTGAGGTTCGCTCATCGCCGCGCGCCGTCATAAAGACCATGTAGTCACGCAAGTCCTTCTTGGTGACGTCGTCCGGCGACGTCGTGCCACGCGCGCTCGCCCAGCGCACAAAGGTCTCTGCGTCGGTGAGGTAAGCCCGCTGCGTGGCCGCTGAGCGGTCCGCCGCGCGCAGGGTATCGCCATAGCCCTCAAGGCGCCACAAAGAAGTGGCCCGTTCACCTTTACGCACAGCCGACACAGGTTAAGGCTAGTGACGTCGGAGTTCCAGACGGCGACTCACTAGTCTTAGCGAAGATTCCAAAGGAGTTGGGATGCCCCGTATCTTGATCGTCGAAGACGACGACCACATTCGCACCGCTCTGCGACTGATGTTCGAAGGCGAAGGCTTTAGCGTCGACGACGCGGCAACGGGCGAACTCGGCGTCGCCCTCTTTTCACGCATGACCTCCGACGTGGCAATCGTTGACATCATGTTGCCCGGTATGACGGGATTCCAGACCTGCGAGGCATTGCGGGCGGCGAGCGACCTGCCCATCGTCATCGTGTCGGCGCGCGACGATACGGCCGACGTCGTGCTGGGCCTTGAATCGGGGGCCGACGACTACGTCACCAAGCCCTTCGTGCCCGAGGAACTGCTCGCGCGCGTGCGGGCGCACCTACGTCGTCGCCCGGACAAGAGCACCAATGCCTTTCAGATGGGTGAGTTACGGGTCGTGCCTGACGAGGGGGTCGTGCGCCATCGCGACGGCACTGAGTTACACCTCACGTCCACTGAGTTCCGACTCTTGACGGATCTGGCGTCAGTGAACGGTCGGGTGTTGTCACGAGAGGATCTGCTCGAGCGCGTCTGGGGTTACGACTACTTCGGGGACAGTCGCCTGGTGGACGTACACATACGTCGCCTGCGCATGAAGATCGAACCCGACCCCGCCAGTCCCACGTACCTCGTGACTGTCCGAGGAACGGGCTACAAGTTGGTTCTCTAATGCGTCAACGAAGTCTTCGACTTCGTCTTCTCATTACTTTTGGACTCGGTGCCCTCGTTCTCAGCGGGCTCTTCGCGTCGCTCACCTACCTCGGCGTGCACCACATTCTCGTGGACAACGTCCAAAAGACCGACTTAAAGCAGAGTTATGTCAACGCGGCACTCGTACGTAGCACGCTCTACACCTCGCCGCTGCAACTCGCGAATGAGTTGAACTCCATTGAAGGCGCCACCGGCTCGAGCGTCTTGGTCCAAACCCACCACCAGTGGCTTTCGAAGAGTCACGGCGCGGCCACCAACGACGTACCAAAAAACCTGATCGCGAAAGTTGTACACGGAGATCCCACGGCGCAGATTCTCAATTTGCAAGGACAGATCTTCTTCGTGGTGGGGGTGCCGATTCCCGCCGTCGAAACGCAGTTCTTTGAGGTCTACAATCTCAACTCCCTCGAGCACACGCTACGGATCTTGTTGCAGTTCCTCGTCGCCGGTGCTCTCCTCACCTTTCTCATTGGCATCTTTGGTGGGCTGTGGGTCACGCGACGCGCGGTGCGCCCCTTAGAGGTCGTCTCGCTCGCCGCCGCGGCGATCGCCGAGGGTAATCTCTCCACTCGGCTGCAAGCGACGCGCGCCGACCGCGAGGTCCAACAACTCACCGAGTCGTTTAACGAGATGGTCAGCCAACTGGTCGACCGATTAGAGAAAGATGCTCGCTTCGCGAGCGACGTCAGCCACGAGCTCCGCTCACCCCTCACGACACTGGCGACCACGGCGTCGGTGTTGCAACAACACCGCAACGAGCTTTCGGCCGCCGGCCAGGAGAGTTTGGACTTGATGGTGGCGGACCTTTCGATCTTTCAGTCGCTCGTGGAGGACCTCTTGGAAATGGCCCGCAGCGACGCGGGCGCAGTGCCGCTCGTCATTGAAACGGTGGCGGCTATTGAACTGGTGCGCCAATCAGTTCGCTCCGCCGCTCGGCGTCACGGTTTCAGCGAACCGCCCATCGAGGTAGCGCCCGGCGTGGAGGAGCCGCTCGTGTCGGTGGACCGTCGACGCTTCGAGCGGGTCATTACCAACTTGATCGATAACGCGCACCTCTACGCCGGCGCCGTCACCGCCGTTCGCCTGGACTACGAGCACGCCCAGTTCGCCATCAATATTGACGACGCCGGACCTGGGGTACCGGCAGAGGAACGAGAAGTGATCTTCGATCGGTTCTTTCGCGGCCGCGCGGCGCACGACCGGAGCATGGCTCGCGGCACGGGGCTGGGGCTGGCCCTGGTACGAGACCACGTTCGCGCCTTTGGCGGATCGATCAGCGTGCTCGAAAGTCCCGACGGCGGGGCGCGCTTTCAGATCCTCTTGCCCCTCATCGAGGAAGAGGCCACGTGAAGAGCCTTCGAGCGACCCTGCTGATCGGACTGGCCGCGCTCGTGCTCTCGAGTTGCACCCTCATCGCTCCCAACGCGACGCCCCAAGCCATCCCCAGGACGTTCTCCAGGAGCCTTCATCTGCTCGACAAGACCATTCCCGGCACCAATCACGCCCGGGTGCGCTTCATCACCCAGCCGGTCTACATCGTGGACGCCACCCGGCACCTCGCGCCCTCGAGTCGGATCGTTCCCTCGCCGCCGGGGCTCTCCACGGTCATCCAGCAGTTGCTGCTCGGACCTTCGGCCATCGAAAAGTCCGCCGGGTACAGTTCGGCGCTCCCCAAGAACGAGGTCCTGGTGTCGGCCGTGCTTCGCGCCAAGGTGGGCTACATCAACTTCGCCGAGCCACTGAACGCGCTCTCGCGCACCCAGCAACTGCTCGCCGTGGGTGAAATCGTACTCACGGCCAACGACGCCGGCGCGACCGCCGGAATCGTCATCAAGGTGGCCGGCGTTACCCAAGAGTTGCTGATGCCCAACGGGCAAAGCGCGACGCTCGTGACGAAGAAGAACTTTGAGGTGCTCTTAAACGCTTAGCGCGTGGGCTGGGGTCGCAACGCCGGTGCGGCGTTCCACAGATGTTCGAGGTCGTAATACTCACGAGCCGCTTCTTCAAAGACGTGCACGATGACGTCGCCGTAGTCCAACGCCACCCACTCGCCCTCGAAGAAACCCTCGACACGAATGGGCTTGACGTCGAGCGCCAGGTCGACGAAACGTTCGATCTCCTCGACCAAGGCACGAACCTGACGGTCGCTGCGCCCCGAGGTCACGACCAGCGCGTCAAAGGAGTCGATCAGCTCTCGAAGATCGAGGACCACCGGGTCCACGCCCAATTTTTCCTCGGCCGCGACGACGACGGCATTCACCAGTGTGGAGACGTAGGAGGAGAATGGGCCGCGAGCGAACTCGCCGCAGGTCACGATCTCACTCAGTGGGCCACTCCAAGTGCGATCAAGGCGGCAAAAAAGGGCACGGCCACGGCCAACGCGCCCACCAGGGCGTAGCGCTGCTTCGAACGACGGACTTCTCTACGCTTCGGCGCCAACTCCACTACCGGCAGACGCGTGGTCTGCGGTTCGGTCAACTCGAAGTTTCGTACTGCCATTGCCACGACTCTAGCCCCGGGCCCCTTCAAAGAGCGGAATGACGTTCGCAGGTAAGAATTGCCCTAGATCGGCGTGTTGCGAGAGCTGGTCGCGAATGAAGGTGCTCGAGAGATCCACCGGTTCCATGGGAATTTCGTAACATTGCCAAAAATCAGGAGGGACAATCACCGACTTGGGGCGCGGCACGATGCCCACGACAACCAATTTACGAAGATGCGCCGCCTCGTGCCAGCTCGCGAGTTGGCTCACGAGGTCAGCGCCCACGATGAGATCGACGTCGTCGGCCTCAAAGAGCAACTCGCGCACGGTGTCGATGGTGTAGGAAGGACCCTCGCGACGAATCTCGAGATCGGAGACGACGACGAAGGGCAGACCGTCGAAAGCGGCGCACGCCATGGCGAGTCGAATCGCCGAGGGGCTCACGTCGACGTCCTTGAGATACGGGTCGCCCGCCACAGTCACCTCGATCCGGTCGAACCGTCCGCTCTTGCCAGCAGCGCGCAGCGCCGCGACGTGACCCAGATGAGGCGGGTCAAACGTCCCACCAAAGAGACCGAGTCGGCGAACTTTCACCCCTAAAGCCTAACGGGATTGGTCTCTCGCTGACGATGCCCCTACGCTTGATGAATGGAAACGACATCGCACGAGTGGACCCCGAGCACGTGGCGCCAACATCCCATTTCCCAAAGCCCGACCTGGCCCGACCTCGAACATCTGGCGCGCGTGGAGCGAGAACTCGCCACGAAGCCGCCCCTCGTTTTTGCCGGCGAGGCCCGCCGGCTCCAAGAGCAGTTGGCCCAGGTGGCCATGGGTCATGCTTTCTTACTCCAGGCCGGTGACTGCGCCGAATCCTTCGATGAGAGTTCCGCCGACTCGATTCGCGACAAATTAAAGGTCATTCTGCAGATGGCCGTCGCGCTCACCTACGCCGCGGGCGTACCGGTGATCAAGGTGGGACGCATCGCCGGTCAGTTCGCCAAGCCGCGCACCGACGAGTACGAGGAGCGCGACGGCCAGCGCTTTGAAGCTTTTCGCGGCCACATCGTCAACGGCGACGCCTTCAACGCCGAGGCCCGGCGTCCCGATCCCGAACGTCTGCTCGGCGCGTACCACCAAAGTGTCGCCACCTTGAACCTGTTGCGGGCCTTTACCACCGGGGGCTTCGCGGCGTTGTCGCGCGTGCACGTGTGGAATCAAGAGTTCGTCGCGAACTCCCTCGAGGGTAAGCGCTACGAGGCCATCGCCGACGAAATCGAACGGGCCCTTAAGTTCATGAAGGCCTGTGGCATCGATCTGCACGACGACAGCGCCCTGCAGGGCGTCGACTTTTACACCAGCCACGAAGCGCTCATCTTGCCCTATGAAGAGGCGCTCACGCGCCGCGACTCGCTGACCGGCGACTGGTACGACTGCTCGGCTCACATGCTATGGATTGGTGATCGGACTCGCCAACTCGACGGCGCACACCTGGACTTCCTTCGTGGTGTCGCGAACCCGCTGGGCTTGAAGGTGGGGCCGAGCATGGGTGTCGACGAGCTGCGCCAAATCTGTGAAATCCTCAACCCCACGAACGCGCTCGGTCGCCTCACCTTGATCTCGCGCATGGGCCACGAACGCGTCAGTGAGCTCCTGCCCCCACTCGTCGAGGCGCTGCGCGACGACGGACGCTCAGAACTCTGGACTTGTGACCCGATGCACGGAAATACCTTCGTGACCTCAGGTGGTCTAAAGACCCGACGCTTTGACGACGTGCTCTCAGAGACTTCACAGTTCTTCATGGTCCACCAAAACCTCGGCACGTGGCCGGGCGGCCTGCACATTGAATTAACGGGCGACAACGTGACCGAGTGCCTCGGCGGAGGATCGGGACTGGAGGTGCCCGACCTCGACCAGCACTACACCTCGATCTGCGACCCGCGACTCAACGCAACGCAGAGTCTTGAAATGGCCTTTCAAGTGGCCGAGCTTCTTCGCAATTTCCAGCGCGATTAGATTTCGACTACGCCTCACACGGCGGGTACAACCATTGGTTGCGCGTTGCTAATCTCAATGCAACGCGCCGGTCCCGCTCTACTGGCGCCCTTTCACTGATGTGCTCATCGTTGGGCGCATTGCGTTATCTACGAAATTTTTCTACGAACAAGTAGTTAATTTGAACAATTCACTCAACTTTGTTCTCAAGTAAATGTCAAACATTGCTTTCGTCCTCATTGATCTATCTCACACCTGTCGAAGGTGGCAAGAGCGTTCGGAATACACATCCAATTCGACATTAAATCCACCTTTACGAAATTCACGAGAATGTCACATTCGCCAGTGTCGCCAATCCAATCGTGAGCTTCATCGTCGTCGCGTCTGCGAAGGCATCTCCTTCGAGTTGAGCACTGTGACATCGCTCTTAGTCGAAGACGGCGAGCGGAGCGAGATCGTTATAGCGAAGTAGCCGCCGGTGGTCGCTGGCGAACTCGATTTCGGTCATCGAGCAATTCTCAATTCGCGGTTGCAGTCGAACGCTACCACTCAAGCCTTGGTAGAGCTTCACGGCCTGTTCGATGAACCCACCGTGCACCACCAGAACCACCAGCTCCCTAGGATGACGAGCAACGATGCGCTCCATTGCGTCGACGCACCGTTTGAAAAAATCTAAAAGCGACTCGCCTCCGGGCACGTTCGTCAGCGAAGGGTCGACATCCCAGTCCGGCGCGACATAGCGCTGGCCAATTTCGGCCCAGCTGAGTCCGTCGGCCTCACCCACGAGGAGTTCACCCAGCGACTCATCGGCAATGGCTTCTAAGGCAGGATTAATCGCGGGAAAGACAATGGCTCCGGTCTCAATCGCTCGAGGTAGCGTCGAAGTGTAGAACGCGCTCGCGCTCGCCAACTCTTTCGTCGCGGCAAGACGTCGCGCGAGCGCCGACGCCTGCCCGCGGCCAAAGTCGGTCAACCCACCCTTGTCGCCCAGTGGTCCTCCAGCGACGCCGAGCGTGTTGGCGTAACTCTCGCCGTGACGAATCAGCAATAGTCGGGTCTCGGTAGGAGGTAAACCGCGCTGGCGAAAACCTTCGGGCGGCAGGCGCTCATCGAGATTCACGCGAGCTCCCCTACGAACGCCTCGAGTTGACGGAGCGTGCGGCACTCAATAACTCGATTGCAGTACGACGCGTACTGACCCATGATTGAGTCACCACTGTTCCAATAACTGGTCGGTTCTGGATTGAGCCAGTAGACGGCCTTCGCCCGATAGTGCAGGTCCGCCAATACCTCGGCGTGGGCTTGGTGATAGTTGTTACGGGCGTCACCAAGGATCAGGACCGTCGAACGCTTGGTGAGGTCTTTCGCGTAGTTATCGTGAAAAGTGACGAGGGCTCGGCCGTAATCCGAGTGACCATCGAAGGCAATGACGTCGGCTTCCGCGTTGATGCGAGCCACCGCGTCGGCGGGATCTTCTACCCCTTCAAAGAGTTGGGTCACCTCGTCCAGCCCGTCCACGAAGACGAAACTGCGCACTTTGGAGAACTGAGAACTGATGGCGTGCACCAGGTGCAGGGTGAAGCGAGCAAACGAGGCCACCGAACCCGAGACGTCGGCAATCACGAAGATCTCGGGCTTGGCGGG
>PLBM01000069.1:0-1874 GCA_003134515.1 Acidimicrobiaceae bacterium
GCGGCCGCTTCGACGATGTGCACCGGCGTGGGAAAGTCCGGTTCACCCGCGCCGAAGCCGATAACGGGTTCACCCGCGGCCTTGAGCGACTTCGCCTTTGCGTCGACGGCCAGGGTGGCACTGGGGCCTAAGCCGCCTAGCAAGTCACTTACTCTGGCCCTCATTGCTTCGCTCCGATCAATTTCCGTAAGAATNNTTCAATATCCGTAAGAATAAGTCTATGAGTTCTTCTGAGACGATCAAGATTCCCGCCGAGCTTCTCCCCGGTGATGGGCGATTCGGATCCGGTCCGTCCAAGATTCGAATGGAGCAACTGCATGCTCTCGTCGCCGACGGCACGACGTACATGGGCACCTCGCATCGACAAGCGACGGTGCGCCACAAGGTCGGTGAGGTTCGTGAGGGCCTGCGCGCACTGTTCAACTTGCCCGAGGGCTACGAGGTGCTGCTCGGCAACGGTGGCACGACGTGCTTTTGGGACGCGGCCACATTCCACCTCATCTCGCGCCACTCCCAGCACCTCAGCTTCGGCGAGTTCTCCTCGAAGTTCGCCGCCGCCGTCAAGGCGGCGCCGCACCTGTGCGATCCTCAAGTCATTGAGAGCCCGGTCGGAACCCATCCCTTGGCAGTGGTCGAAGAGGATGTCGACCTGTACGCGCTCACCCACAACGAAACCTCGACGGGGGTCATGATGGAGATTCAGCGCCCCGTCGGCGCGACGGGCCTTGTCGCGGTGGACGCCACGTCGGGCGCGGGTGGGCTAATGGTCGACCCGACGCAGTTCGACTGTTACTACTTCGCCCCGCAGAAGTCCTTCGCGTCCGACGGCGGACTGTGGCTCGCCCTGTGCTCGCCAGCGGCCATTGAGCGCATTGAGACCTTGGCGGCGTCCGATCGATGGACGCCCGCTTCCCTCGATCTCAAGATCGCGCTCGACAACTCTCGGCTGAACCAGACCTACAACACCCCGGCGCTGGCGACGATTCACATGCTCGCCTCACAGATTAAGTGGATGAACGATAACGGGGGCTTGAGCTTCAGTTCGGGCCGCTCGCGCCAATCCGCGGAGATTCTCTACACCTGGGCCGAGGCCTCGGACTTCGCCACGCCATTCGTGAACAATCCTGCTCATCGCAGCAACGTCGTGGGCACAATAGATTTTCGACCTGACATTGACGCGACGTTGATCGCAAAGATTCTTCGCGCCAATGGGGTGGTCGATACCGATCCATATCGCAAGCTCGGTCGCAACCAACTGCGCATCGCGATGTTTCCCAGCATCGATCCCGAAGACGTCGCGTCACTCTTGGCCTGTGTGAACTACGTCGTGGGCCATCTTTAACGATCCAGTTACCAACGGTCGGGTCCATGACGTCGGCGCATGGAGGCGAAACCTCGACAGTTGACTAGTCGGTGTCGCCGCCGGACATCTCCGAGACCTTCTGCTTGCCGGCCGACACGAAAGGCATCATGGCGCGAAGTTTCGCTCCAATCTGTTCAATCGGGTGCTTCTTGCCGGCGTCGCGCAGTTCACGGTAGCGCGGTCGGCCGATCTCGTTCTCGAGGATCCACTCCGCAGCGAACGAGCCGTCTTGGATTTCGGTCAAGATCTTTTTCATCTCGGCTTTCACGTCCTTGGTGATAACCCGTGGCCCGCGGGTCAAGTCGCCGTACTCGGCGGTGTCCGAAACACTAAAGCGCATTCCGGTGATGCCCTCTTCGTACATCAAGTCGACGATGAGCTTGAGTTCGTGCAAGCACTCAAAGTACGCACTCTCGGGTTGGTAGCCGGCTTCGACAAGCGTCTCGTACCCGGCGCGCACGAGGGCCGTCACGCCACCACAGAGCACGACCTGCTCGCCGAAGAGGTCGGT
>PLBM01000069.1:1907-2083 GCA_003134515.1 Acidimicrobiaceae bacterium
AGGTGGCCCGGGCCCTTGGGCGCGATCATGGCGACGTCGACGTCCGCGGGCGGAGTAATACGGTTAAAGCGGATATTGAAACCGTGCGCGAAGAGTAGACACTTGCCCGCGCTGAGGTGCGGAGCAATGTCCGTGTCGTAGGCGCGCTTTTGCTCGGTGTCGGGCACGAGGACCAT